>CALGAS010000613.1 GCA_937959175.1 uncultured bacterium
TACGCGTCGTGGGCCGGGCCGCTCGGCCAGCGGATCGAGGCGGGCACCGAGTCGCTGGCCAGCCTCGAGGCCGACATGCTCGCCAAGGGCGAGGCAGCCGCCTGCACCAGCGGCCGGCAGGAACTCTTCGAGAATGTCGTCAACACCTACCTGTGACGGGCCGGGAGCGAGTCTCACGCGAGCATGGTGCTCGGCCAAGGGGCCTGGCGAGCCCGGCCGGCAGTCGGCCGGGAGGCGATCGTGGCCGGCGGTGGCGTGTCGGCCCGCTCTGCTCGTCGTCACGTGGGCTGCCGTGGTCGCCGCGGAGCCGGCCGGCGACCTTGCCGGGCGGCCCTGGAAGTTGGAAGCGATCCAGTTGCACGATGGCCTGCGGCTCGAGGGGCTGATTGTCGCCCCTCCCGCGGGGGGCGACGAGACAGAAGCGGTCGAGTTTCTCCAGATCGTCCAGCGGCCCGGCCGCAGGAAGCAGTTCATCGCCCGTCCGCCGTTTCCGGCGGCCTTCGTGCGGTTCATCGAGCGGCTCCCGGCGGCAGACCGCGAGAAGCTGCTCGCCAAAGTCGCGGCCTTTCGAGAAGGGCAACGGCGGCTCGAGCAGGCGGCCAGCGTCCCGCTGACTCGGAACGACGGCCATGCGGAGTGGCGGTATGAGGGGTCGGCCTTCAGCCTGGAAAGCACCGCCGACGCGATGCTCACGCGAGATGCGATCGTGCGGCTGGAACTGATCATGGCCGCCTTTGCGGCCCTCGTGCCGCCGGTCGCGGAGCCGCCTCCGCTGACAGTGAGGCTCTGCGGATCGATGGCCGAGTATCGCCGCCTCCAGGAGAAGCTGGGCGCGAGAATCGATAATCCTGCCTTTTATCTCCCCGCCCGCCACCTGCTGGTGGCCGGCAGCGAACTCCCGGCGCTGATCGACGAGCAGAAGGCCTCGGCCGACCTTCTCGATGCCGCCCGTCAGCGATACGAATCGCTCGATCGGACGCTCGAAGACCGGCTCCGCGACCTCGCGGCCGACCTTGAGAGGCGGGGGTTTCCCCCGGCTCGCCGCGCCGAGATCATTCGCCGCGGCCGGCAGCGGTGGGCCCGCGAGCAGGCCGACGGCATCGCCCGCATCGAGGCTGCCCGGCGGGCCAATGCCAACACGATCGCGAGAGCCCGGCGAGGCTTTCAGGCCCGCCTGGCCCACGAAGCCTGGCATGCCTATGCCGCAGGTGCGCTCCGCGGCCCGGGTGACGCCGGCCTGCCGGCCTGGCTCGATGAAGGGCTCGCCCAGGTGGTGGAGTCAGCGGCGGTCGAGGCGGGTGAGGTGCGGCTTGACGCACCGGATGCCGAACGGCTCGAGCGGCTCCAGCGGCTGCTGACCGAGGGTCGCGTGCCGCCTGTGGCCGATCTCCTGTCGGCCGGCCAGGCAGGGTTTCTCGAGGCCCATGCCGCGGGTGCGGACGAAGCGGCCTACCTCGTCGCCTGGGGCCTGGCCTTCGATCTGGCGGTCCGTCGGCCCGTGCTCTCGGTGGACCGGATTCGGGCTCTGGTGAAGGCGGGAGACGATGCGGCGATCCCGCGGTTTGAATCGATCGTTGCCATGCCGGTCGACCGCTTTGACCGGCTCTGGCGGCAGCGGATGCTGGAGCTCGCGCCCCCTGCCCCGCTGCCGGTCAGCGAGGCCCCGTGATCGGGGCGACCGCCCGGGTGATTTCTTCCCGGAGCGTCCGCAGGCGAGCCGGATCAGAGAGCTTCCGGCCGGCCGCGTCGGTGACGTGAAATGCATCGACCACCTGATCGAGATAGGTGCCGATCCGGGCGGCCCGAATCGAGATCTCGGCGGCGTAGAGAGTGCGGGCCACCTGGAAGAGCAGGCCGGGCGAGTCATGGGCGAAGACCTCGATGATCGTCACCTCCCGCGAACTCTCGTTGTCGATGCCGACCCGCACCGGTGATTGCCCCGCTGGTTCCAGCTGGGGGGCGAAGGGATTCCACTGCCGCTGGATCTGGGGCGTGGCTGCTGTTCGCACCGCCCCGCGGATCGCCTCGGCGATATCGGCGAGCCGTTCGGGCGGCGGCTCGCCGGCGAAGTCGGGATCGCGGACGGTGAAGCGATCGAGCAGGTGGCCGGCCGGCAGGGTGTGGATGTCGGCTGCCAGCACTTCGAGCCGCTGGGCGGCCAGGGCTCCGGTGACCCGGTGGAAGGCGCCAGCTGCTGCCTCCCGTTCGGTGCCGACAGTGATCGAGACGGTCGCCGTCTCCGGCTGCCAGCGTGCCAGGACGAAGACACCCCCCGCCGGCAGCCGGCCGAGGCGGCCGAGCTCCTCGACGACCCGGGCCGGCGGCACGCCCCGGATCGCCGCAGCCGGTAGCTGGCGAACGCCCTCCCGCACCGGATCGTCGGCCGGCCGCCCGGCTACCAGATCCTCGACCGCCGCCCGGCCCCGGGCGACATCCTCCGAGAGCGGCTCCCCCGCCAGGACGTCCTGCGTGCGGTTGTAGAGGTCGGCCAGCAGGTCGGCCTTCCAGCTCGTCCAGGTGCCCGGCCCGACGGCAGCGACGTCGGCGGCCGTCAGCAGGGTCAGCATCCGGAGGATCTCGGGCGATCCGACCTCGCGGGCGAAGCCGGCCACGATGCTGTCGTCGCCGACATCGCGACGGAAGGCGAGGTGCGACATCAGCAGGTGGCGGCGGACGAGAAACTCGACGATCTCCGTCTCTTCCTCCGGCAGGCCGAGCCGGCCGGCGGTTTCAAGGGCCATCGCGGCCCCGACCTCGCTGTGGTCGCCCGGGTAGCCCTTGCCCAGATCGTGAAACAACAGCGCCAGCAGGAGCGGCCGCGGCCGGTTGAGCCCCCGCCAGACCCGGCCCAGCCAGCTGCTGTCGGCGGCGAAGCCGAGGCACCGCTCAAGTGCCAAAATGCAGTGCTCGTCGACGGTGTACTTGTGGTAGTTGTTGAACTGGAGGAGATCGCGGGCGTGGGCGAAGCCCGGCACGAACTGCTCCAGGATGCCGAGCTCGTGGAGCCGTCGGAGGAGGTCGGCCAGGCCGGCCTGCCACTGCGGAACCGCTCCGGCCGGCGGCATGAAGAGCCGCAGGAACGCCTCGTTGGCAGCTTCCAAGGGTGGGGCGGCCTCGCCCGCGGCGGCAACGCCGACCCGCACCGCCTCCCAACTGACCGGATCGATCGGCATCCCGTGCAGGAGGCCGAGTTCGAGAAAGCGGACAACCGCCGCCGGGTCGGCGACGATCGCTGCGGTTGCCCCGGGGAGCGTCGCGACCGATGCCGGCCCCACCCGGTAGCGATCCTCGACGGGATGGCCAAGCAGGCGGCCGATCAGCCTGCCGCCCGGCTGCCGGCGGATGGTGGTGGCCAGGGCCTCGACCACCCGCTTCACGCCTCGCGTGTGGCCGATGTAGGTCCGCATGAACTGCTCGACGCCCAGCAGCCCGTCGCGGGCCTCGATCCCCCGGGCGTCCGCGATCCGGGCCTGCTGGTCTCGCGTCAGGTCGTCGCTGGCCCGGCCGGTGTCGAGGTGGAGGTCGGTGCGGATGCCCGCCAGAAACTCGGCCGCGTCGCGGAGCGTCGCGGCATCACGGCGGTCGAGCCCGCCGACCGCGACCAGTTCGTCGAACGATTCGGCCGCGTGAAGGATCTGGCCCAGCCAGTGGACGAGCTGGATGTCCCGCAGGCCCCCCGGCGACCGTTTGACGTTGGGCTCGAGCAGCGAGACGGTCTGACCGAAGCGGTCGGCCTCCTCGCGGCGGGCCGCCAAGAGCTGCTCGGCGTAGCGGTGCGGCCAGCGGCGAACGAGCCGCCGCAGGCGGGCCGCGAGCCGCTCGACCGCAGCCGGAGGGCCGATCACCGGGCGGGCATCGAGGAGGCTGCTGAGAATCGTGGCGTCGCCGGCGGCCAGCCGGCAGGCTTCAGCAGTGGTTCGCACGCTCTGGCCGACCTGCAGGCCGGCGTCGAAGAGGTCCTGCACCAGCCGTGTCGCCAGGTCGGTCACGACCTCGCCCGCCTGACCGTCGTGGAGCAGCATCACGTCGAGGTCGGAGAAAGGCGCCATCTCCCGCCGGCCGTAGCCGCCGGTCGCCACCACCGCGACCCGGCCGGCCACCGCTGCGGCCTCGTCAGGCAGATCGGCAACGATCGACTGCCAGAGTTCGTCGAGCAGCTGATCGAAGAGATCGGTCGCCAGCGTCCAGGTCGCCAGGGGGTCGGCGGCCGCTGCATGCTGCTCGGCCACCCTCGCTCGAATCCGGGCCACCTCTTCGGCCGCCCGCGCGGCGGCCGGTCGGACAGCTGCGGGGGGCGGGCCGACCGGGTCGGTCATGGATGAACCCACCGGTGGTCGGCGACGCCAGCCCACTGGTTCACCACCCGGGCCAGCACGAAGAGGAGAT
>CALGAS010000614.1 GCA_937959175.1 uncultured bacterium
GGTGAACGCTTGGGGGTCATCAAGGGCGGGAAGGCCGAACGGCCCGCCGTCCCCCCGGCTCGCGCCGGGGGGCTTCGATGCGTTCGCGGCCAGGGGGGTTAGGCGAGCTTTTCGAGTGCGGTGATCGCGGCGTCGTAGTCGGGCTCGTCGGCAACCTCTTTGACAACCTCGGCATACCGCACGACGCCCTCGGCATCGAGCACGAACACCGCCCGGGCCAGGATCTTGAGCTCGTCGATCAAGAGGCCCCACTGCGTGCCGAAGGCACGGTCCATGTAGTCGCTGCCGGTCTGCAGGGCCGTGATCTCCTCCGCGCCGCAGAAGCGACTCATCGCGAAGGGAAGGTCGAGACTGACCGTGAGGGCGTTGACCGTGTCGCCGAGGGCCGAGAGCCGCTGATTGAAGGTCTTCGTCTGGATCTGGCAGACCGGCGTGTCGAGGGAGGGCACGACGCTGATGATCGTCGGCTTGCCGAGGAGGTCCGCCTTGCGGACGTGGTGCATGCCGTCCTTGTAATACATCAGGTCGAAGTCGGGTGCAGGAGAGCCGACCGCCACCTCCTCGCCGACCAGCGTGAGTGGAGCACCCTTGAACGTGACAGCGCCGTGTCGAGCCATGAAATCAATCTCCTGCCGATGAAATGGGACCGTTCTCCGACGGCAGTATGGACGCGAAGCGGTCGTCGGCAAGTCCTCGCCGTCTGGACCGTGGAAACCACCATGGCCGCCGCTGGTCGGGGGAAATTCGACTTGATCAGCCTGGGCCCCCGGGCCGTACGATGTGCGGTGGAATGTGCTTTCAGGAAGCAGGCAGACACGTCACGAGCAGCGGAGCCGGGGCATGAAGGGAATCGGACGCCTGGGACAGTTTGTCGGCCTGGCGGTGCCGCCGGTGGCGATCCTGCTGCAGCTCAATCAGTCGATCAGCCTCGGGCAGATGCTCTCGATGCTGCTGTTTGCGGCATCGGCGTTCTGGATCGGTCGCATCCTGGAAGGCTATGCTTCGTCCTGACCAGAGGTCAGGTCTGCGTGAAGCGTGTCGTTTCCGCCGGTTTCCTCGTCAACGTGATGCCGTGCTGCCACCGCTGATTTTCACGCCCCTCTACCGCCGCTACATCTGGGGCGGCCGGCGATTTGCCGCCGCCTTTGGCCGCGAACTCCCGCCCGGTGATGACTACGCCGAATCGTGGGAACTCGTCGACCGGAAGGGCGATCAGAGCATCGTCCGGATCGGTCCGCTGGCTGGCCGCTCGCTCCGGGCGATCGTGGAGGAGCAGGGCGAGGCGGTCTTCGGCCATCGGCCGCCCCCGGCCTTTCCGCTGCTCTTCAAGTTTCTCGATGCCAACCGGGTGTTGTCGGTGCAGGTCCATCCCGACGACGCCCGGGCATCCCGGCTCAGTCCGCCCGATCGCGGCAAGACCGAGGCCTGGTATGTCGTCGCGGCGGAGCCGGAGAGCCGCATCTACGCCGGCCTCCGCGAGGGTGTCGGGCCGGTGGAGCTGGCCGCGGCGATCCGCGGCGGCACCTGCGACGAGGTGCTCCATTCCTTCACCCCGGCGGCTGGCGATTGCATCTTCATTCCGGCCGGCACGGTCCACGCCATCGGGGCGGGGCTGCTGGTGGCGGAGATTCAGCAGTCGAGTGACGTCACCTACCGGCTCTTCGATTGGAATCGCACCGACGCCGACGGCCGGCCACGGCCGCTGCACATCGAGGCGGGCGTGGAGGCGGTCACGCAGACCGGGCCGGTCGGGCCCGTCGCGGCACAGCCGAGCGACGATCCGGCCGTGCGGAGTCTCGTGGCGTGCGACTATTTCGCG
Source organism: uncultured bacterium (assembly GCA_937959175.1). Classification (GTDB taxonomy): domain Bacteria; phylum Planctomycetota; class Planctomycetia; order Pirellulales; family UBA1268; genus QWPN01. The sequence goes on from CALGAS010000614.1 coordinate 1,820, forward strand.
CTGGATGAGGTTCGTCCCGGGGCGAGGTGGCGGTGTGGTGGTGGCGGCCGCTGCCAGTTTCTGGCGGTGCTCGAGGGCAGTGTGTGTCTGCCGGAGCGGTGGGGCCTGCCGCCGCTCGAAGCGGGAGACTGTGTGCTCCTGCCGGCGGTGACCGGCGAGCAGGAGCTTGCCGCCGACGGGGATTCGAAGCTGCTGCGGGTGACGGTGCCGTGACGGCGGGGGAGGGGCCTAACGGCCCGCCGTCCCCCCGGGCTCGCGGTTGGTGGGTGACCTTCTGTGCAAGCCTGATGGTTTTCGACGGGGCGGCGCCAGGGCGTAGGGTGGTGGAAATCTGTTCGGGCTTCCGGAGGCTGGGAAAAGCCCAACGGCCCGCCGTCCCCCCGGCTCGCGCCGGGGGGCTTCTATGGGGACTGGCTCCGAGCGAAGCGAGGTGCCTGTACCCTTTTCCAACTCGAGGACACACGGAATCCGGGTTCGCGAAGGGCGGCCCGTGCCGTCGCGAGCCCGCGTGAGGGCGGGGAAAGGCGGCGATTTCGGGCTTGGGCGGCCGGATGGCGATCCCTAGAGTCTTCTCCTGGTGAGCATTCTTCGCGGCCCGGGAGGGCCTTTGTGGTGGCTGCCCTGCAGACCAGTGAGCGGTGGTGCGTCGTGGTGGCCGTTGTCTGGGCGGGCCTGGCGGGGGGCTGCGCATCGCTCGGGCGGCCGGACTGGCTCGACCCCGGCCCCTCAGCCCGGCAGCAGCGGCGGGCGGTGCGGTTCGACCCATTCATGGAAAACGACATTGGACCGTATGCGTTCCGGCAATACGGCATCATGGACGGCACGCGGCCCCGCGACTATGCCGAGCCGGTGCCGGAGGTCCGTCGGGCCCGTTGGTGGTCGCCGGTCCGCTAGCGGCCGATTGCCGCCGGGCAGCGGTCTCTCCGGGAGCTGCGGCAAGGCGTGTATGATCGGATGAGTAGGTTCGATCAGCCGCCCTCCCGAGTCTCCGATGCCACCAGCCCGCTCTCCCCGTCCCGGCGGCAACCGCCGCCCCGCCAACCGCCGCGGAGCCGAGCCTGTCCGGTCAGCGCCGGCCCGGTCGGGTTTGCCGCGGCCCGCCGATGACGGTCTGGAGCGGCTGCAGAAGGTGCTGGCCGCTGCCGGCCTGGGCAGTCGGCGGAGCTGCGAAGAGCTGATCACAGCGGGGCGGGTCGAGGTCGATCGGCAGGTGGTCACCGAACTGGGGGTGCGGGTCGATCCTCAGGCCCGGGAGATCCGGGTCGACGGCGAGCGGCTGCCCGATCCTCGCCGCGTCGTCTACATGCTCAACAAGCCGGTGGGTGTCGTCACCACCAACTACGATCCCGCCGGGCGGCCGCGGGTCGTTGACCTGGTCCCGGGCCAGCGGCGCCTCTTCGCGGTGGGCCGCCTCGACCGGATGAGCGAGGGCTTGATCCTCGTCACCAACGACGGCGAACTTGCCAATCTGCTCGCCCACCCCCGCTACGGGGTCGAGAAAAAATATCTGGTGCAGGTCGCCGGCGTGCCGACGCCCGAGCTGCTCGACCAGCTTCGCCGCGGAATCCGCCTGGCCGAGGCCGAGGTGCACGCCAAGCGGGTCGCGCTGAAGTCGCAGCACAAGCAGAGCGCCGTTCTCGAGATGGTGCTCGACGAGGGCAAGAACCGCGAGATCCGCCGGATGCTCGCCAAGCTCGGGCACAAGGTTCATCAGCTCAAGCGGGTCGCCGTCGGCGGGCTCTCGCTGGGCAACCTCCTGCCGGGCCAATGGCGGCAGCTCTCCTGGGGCGAGGTCGAGGCGATGAAGCGGGAAACGCTCGCTGCGGCCGGCCCGGAGCCAAAACCGGCCCCGGGCGGACGGCGACCGCCCCGGCCTGTCACCGGCCGGGGCCGTCCGCAGCGGCCTCCGGCCAAGGGAGCAGCCGCCGGCCGCCGCAAAAAGCGGCCGGGCAAGGCATCGTCGTGGCGGGCGGCCGGCAAGGCGTCGAAAGCCCGACGGCCGGCGGGAGGAGGCTCGGCATGAATCCCTGCGCTCCCCAGGCCGCCCCCCGGGCCGTCGACGCCGTTCAAGAGATGGTGGCGGTCGTCGCCCACCGGCCCGTCGCCGAGCGGACCTGGCGAATCCGGATCGAGTCGCCCGCCATCGCGGCCACCGCCGCGCCCGGGCAGTTTGCGATGCTCCGGCTGCCCGGCCGGAGCGATCCGCTGCTGGCCCGGCCGCTGGCCGTCTATGACGTCTTCCCGGGAGCCGATGGAACGCCGCGGTACGTCGACTTCGTGTACCTTGTGCACGGCCGGTTCACGACGGCCTTGGCCGGCCTCCCGGTCGGTGAGGAACTCCTCATCTGGGGGCCGCTGGGCAACGGCTTCGACCCACCGCCGGCTGAGCACTTGCTGCTTGTGGCCGGGGGCATCGGGCAGACGGCGTTGCTGACGCTGGCCCGGGAGCGATCGGGCCAGGCTCGCTACGGTCGGCGGCCGCGGTCTATGGCTCCCGCCCCGCGGCTCACCTTCTGCTGGGGTGCCCGGACGGCCGCCGTATTTGCCGACGTGGACGACTTCCGTCAGGCCGGCTGCGACGTCCATCTCGCCACGCTCGACGGATCGGAGGGCCGTCGGGGCACCGTCATCGACCTGCTCGACAGTCTCGCGGCCGACGGGAAAATCGACTCGGACGGCGGCCTCCACGTGGCGGCCTGCGGTCCGGAGCCGATGCTGGCAGCGGTGGCCCGCTGGGCAGCCGAGCGGAACATCGGCTGCGATGTCTCCCTGGAAACACCGATGGCCTGCGGCGTGGGAATCTGCTTCACCTGCGTCGCGGCCGTGCGGGATGACAGCGGTGCATGGGACTATCGGCGGACCTGCGTCGAGGGGCCTGTGTTCGACGCCCGCCGCATCGTTTGGTGAGCCGCCGCGACCGCTAGCCCTTGCGGCCCTTGGCAACGGGAGCTTCGCCCGTAGAGAGGGCCAGCACGCGGGCCGAGAGCCGCGACTTGATGCGGGCGGCCCGGTTGCGATGGATCGTGCCCTTGGCCGCAGCCTTGTCGGCCGTCTTGGTCACGCCCCGGAACTGCTCCCGAGCCGCCTCGAGGTCGCCGGCGGACACGGCGTCGAGAACCTTCCGGATCGCCGTCTTGACGGTCGACTTGACCTGCCTGTTCCGCTCGCGATCGCGGAGATTCTGACGATGACGCTTCTTGGCACTGGCCGAATGGGGCATGGGGTTTCCTTGGTGAACGAATGTCTGGTGGGGTGGGAGGCTCAGCCGACCGAGCTTCCTTTATCCTTCCCCGAGCGGAGTTTGTCCAGCCGCTCGGCTACATCCCGGTATCCAAAGTCGAGTCCGGCCACCGCCGAGAGGTGCTTCTGGGCGGTATCGCGGTCTTTGAGGGCGGCGGCCAGCACTCCCGCCCGATAGAGGGCCCGCTTCCGGAGGTCGAGTTCGCGGTCGCCGAGAGCCTCGATCGCGGCCTCGTAGTTCTGCATCGCCAGCGGATATTGCTTGATGCTCTGGAAGCATTCGCCCAGTTCCAGCGAGATCGCTCCCTTGCGACGAGCATCCTTGAGGGCCTCCTGAAAGGACTTGATCGCCTCCTGCGGCTTGCCGGCCGCCTTGAGCCGCATCGCCAGTTCGTATTTCCAGGTGAGGTTCTCTGGATACCGCCGGCAGCGGGCCGCGTAGACCTCGATCTCCTGCCGTAGCTGGGACCGGCGGAGCTTGTCGAGGGTCTCCTTGTTGGCGGGGGTGTCGTCGGCTTCGAGCCGCTGTTCGGCCACCACGACCTGCCCGCGGGCCCAGCGGAGCTGCCGGTCTTCGATGTGCTCCCGCACCTTGAGGTCGTTCCCGGAGGCGTCGAGCGCCTTGGCCAGCACCTTCTCGGCCTCGGCGACGGTGGCATCCCGCTCGAGGAGGTCGGCCAGTTCGAGATACGACTCGATGTCGGTTGGGTTGGCCTGGATCGCCTGCTTCAGCTCGTCGATTCGGTTGCCCTGTGGGGCCGGGCCCGATACCGCCTCCGGCTGGTCGCCGCCGCTGCGGCCGGTCAGGCCCTTGCCGGCCGAGATCGTCTTATCGACCGACAGCTGGGCAATGGCCTTTTCCGACTCTTCAGCCATTCCCTTGTTACGGCCGATCCGCCGCCAGCACTCAATGGCCTGGTCGAAGTTGCCCTGGCCGGCGGCGAAGTTGGCGCACTGCTTGTTGACTTCGGTGTCGGTAGGGGCCGCGTCGAGGGCATAGCGGAGATAGACCGCCTGGCAGTCGACCATCATCAGGTTGCCGCAGGCTTCGGCCATCGCCAGAAGGCAGTGATGATCGGCCGGATTGCTCTTGAGGATGTCGACCCCTTGCTTGATCACCTCCTGCCAGTTGGCGGCCGCCGCCGATCGCTTCATCGCGGCTCGGCCGCCGCTGGAGAGGAGCGACCTCAACCCGCCCCCCTTCTTGACACCATACTTTCGCCGCAGAGCCTGGAGAAACTCGTGCAGAAAGACGACATTCCCGGGATCCCCGGCAACGCAGACGGCAAACATGTCGATCGCATACTGGTGGTTGGCCGAGTTTTGCTTGCCGGTGCGATAGCATTGCAGCAGCCGGGACCGATCAGCCTGTGAGAGCCCCGCCCAGGAGGGTGATTGCGCCGGGTCAGCGGGAATGCCGGCAGCCGCGGTAGACTCTGTGGACATGGCGTGTCTGGGAGCGGGAGGCCGTCGCGGCCCCGTCTCTGGCCACGCGACGACCGAAAGCCCGCTAGTCTAGGCCTCGAGCCATCGATCCTCAAACCCGCCGCGTTTCATCCGATCGCTGCCCGAATCGTGTCCTCTGCTGCATCCACCCCGGCCGACCCGATTCGCGGCGGCGTCACCTTTATCGGCGCCGGGCCCGGCGCGGCTGATCTGCTCACGATTCGCGGCAGTGAGGCCCTCAGGGCCGCCGAGGTCGTCGTGCACGACCGGCTCGTGCCGAAAGCGGTGCTCGATCTTATTCCCGCAGATGTCGAGCGAATCTCGATCGACCGCGGCGACCTCTCCGATCCGGACCCGGGCCGAACCACCGGTCGGCTGCTCGTCAGTCTCGCCCGGCGGGGCTGCCGGGTGGCGAGGCTCAAGAGCGGCGACCCGACGGTCTTTGCCAGGTTGGCCGAGGAACTCGCGCCGCTGCGGGAGGCGGGGGTAGCGGTGGAGATCGTTCCGGGCGTGACGGCGGCGGTGGCGGCGGCGGCGGCGGCGGGGATTCCCCTGACGAGTCGGGCTGCCGCCTCGAGTCTCACGCTCGCAACCGGCCATGCGGCCCGCGGCAAGGAGGAGCCGCCCGGCTTTGCCAGGCTGGCCGTGCTGCCGGGATCGCTCGTCGTCTACATGGGTGTGGAGCAGATCCCGATCTGGTCGCGCGAGCTGATCGAGGCAGGGCGGCCCGCCGAGACACCGGTGGTCGTGGTCAGCCGCTGCAGCTGGCCCGATCAGCAAGTGAACTCTTCGACTCTGGCCGACTGCGCGAGCGACGCGCGGCAGCAGGGCTGGCGGTCGCCGGCCGTGCTGATCGTGGGCGACGTCGCGGCCGCAGCTCCGCCCGGCCCCTTGGCGGGTCGCCGGGTGATCGTGACCCGCCCGGCCGGCCAGGAAGGCGAGCTGGTCGCCCGCTTGCGGGCGGCCGGCGGGCAGCCCCTTCATGTCCCGGTTATCCAGATCGCGCCGCCCGCTGATGTGCGGCCGCTTGATCAGGCCCTTCGGCGGCTTGGGGGTTACGACTGGATCGTGTTCGCCAGCGTCAACGGCGTGCGTGGCTTTCTCGATCGGCTGCGGGCAGCCGGGCTCGACGGGCGGGCGCTTGGTTCGGCCCGGCTGGCGGCGATCGGTCCGGCCACAAAGGCAGCGGTCGAAGAGGCCGGCTACGTCTGCGATCGGATGCCGGAGGAGTACCGTTCCGAGGGGCTGGTCGATGCCCTGGCGGCCGGCCCATCGGGGGGGCGGTTTCTGCTGGTTCGGGCCGAACGGGGCCGGGAAGCCCTCCGGCAGGGATTGGAGGGGGCGGGGCACGCTGTCGACGAGGTGGCCGCCTACGCCAGCCAGCCGCTTGAATCGCTCGCACCCGACACGCTCGCCTCGCTGCCCGCGGGCGGCGAGGGCCATTGGATCACCGTCACAAGCGGGGCGATCGTCGAGGCGGCGGTGCGGCTCTTCGGGGAGCGGATCCGCGGCTGGCAAATTGCCAGCCTGAGCCCCGTCACCTCGGCGGCCTTGCGGCGGTTTGGACTCGAGCCGACGGTCGAGGCGGAGCGAGCCACCGTCGTGGATCTCGTGAATGCGATCGGCCTCCATGCACCGTCCGACTCGCAGGCCGCAGGGTCAGCCCAGGATGCCGGATCGGCCGGGGCGATGGCGGGGTAAGGGGTGCCGGCAGGGAACCCCGAGGTGACCCTGCGGGCTCTATGCCTCCGGCGGCGGCTGCTTGAGGCCACCGGCCACCGGCGTCGATACCTGTTGGCATCGGCAGGCTGCGCTGCCGTGATGGCTCAGGGGGATGCCCATGCAGAGTGTTGATGATTCGGCCACGATCCTGATCACGGCGAACCTGCCGACGACGCCCGTGCGGTCGAGCCGGCTCGTCCTCGGCACGGAAGAGACCGATCGGGTGCCGGTGACCTGGCTCGCGGCCTGGGATCGGCTTGGCGACGTGGCCGACGCATTGCCGGCAGGGGCCGATCTGGCCCTGGAACTGCCCGGGGCATCCTTCGATGATCGCCAGCGGCTGCGGACGCTGCTGGCCCGTGGCCGCGAGGCAGTGCCGTCGCTCAGCGCGGTTGCCGTTCGGGGCCCGCGTCCGCTCGAGCACCGCGGCCTGCTCGTCGAGGCGGGCATCCGCGTCGCTCTGGTTGAGACCCTCGGCAGCACCGATCGTGGCTCGAGGCGACCGGCGCCCCGAGGCTGGCGGTGCCGCAATGCCGCCTGGGGACTCTGGGAGATCGAGATCACCCCTCCCCCACGCCGCGGCCTCTTCAATCCGCTCGGGATCAGCGGCCGGCCCGGGCTGCGGCGGCGGTCGCTTGCGGTCGTGCGGACCGAGGGGCTTACCAGAGGCAATGCCGGCGACCTCTTCCCAACCACCCGGCTCGGGCGGCTGACGTCGTGGGCCGCTCGGCAGGTTGACCGAGGGCGGGCCCGGGCGGTCACGCTGGGCGGCCTGGCCGAGGCACTTGCGGGAGGAGATCAGGGGATCCACGGCCGCTCGGTGCTTCGGGCGGCCTGAGGCCGCGTGCCGCCTGCTACCGGGCCTGGCGTTCCGCCCCGAGCAGCGACCAGCTCAGATAGGCGGCAATCAGCCCGCAGACCATGAAGGCCACGTCGAGGAGGATGCTGGTGCGGCCGAACGGAAACCCGGCCGCCAGATCGGCCAGGAAGAGGATCACGATCAGCCCCGAGATGATCAGACCGGTGAACGAAAGGGCCTTCGGCACGTGTACCTGCTTCCCGCGCGGATCCTGGCTAGCGACAAGGGTCTTTTCCATACCATAATCGGCCGGCGACGGGGAGCCAGTCGCCTCCGGGAGGCACGCGAGCGGCGGGATCTCCACCTGGAAGACGAACAAGAAGACGGACAAGAAGACGGGAAATCAGCCGTGCAGGAATCGCCCGCCAGACCGCGAATCGCTGTCTACACAGGTTCTTTCGACCCGATCACGCTCGGCCATCTCGACGTCATCGAGCGGGCCAGCCGAATCTTCGACCGGATCGTGGTGGGGGTCGGCATCAATCCTGACAAGCAGCCGCTCTTCTCGCTGGAGGAGCGGGTGCGGCTGGTGCGGGAGTCGCTCGACGGCCTCGGCAACGTCGCCGTGGAACTCTTCAGCGGGCTCTCCGTCGCCTTCGTGAGGGAGCAGGGAGCCCACGTGCTCCTCAGGGGGGTTCGCTCGCTGACCGACATCGAGGCCGAGTTCACGATGACCCTGGCCAACCGCCGGCTCGATGCCGGTGTCGAAACGGTTTTCCTGATGGCCGACGCCGCCTACTCCCACATCTCGTCATCGCTGCTCAAGCAGATCACGCCGCTGGCCGACGACGAGGCACTGCTCAAGTTCGTGCCTGCGCCGGTCGTCGCGGCGCTCCGCAGGCGATTCGCTGGCGACTGACGGCCACCTGTCGCCAACGGATCTTAGTTGGGGCTTGTGGCCCCGCCGGCCGACTCGAAATGCTTTCGCAGGTAGCGGGCCCGCTCGATGTTGCGGTCTTTCGTGTCGAGTTCCACACCCCGCAACTTCTGGAGGTGGGCCGGCTGGGTCTGGACGAGGAGCGAGTTGATATCGGCGATGTTGATGTCGCCGATCAGGCCGAGCAGGACGCCCATCCGCACCCGGGAGAGCAACTGCATCGTCTCCTCGGCGGTGATCGTCTGGGCTGTCCGGAGGATCCCGAAGGCCCGGCTGACCTGGTCGTGGACGTTCTGCTGCGTCTCCCGGACCAGGAACTCGCGGGCCCGCCGCTCGTAGTCGATCAGGACCGGCACCACGTCGCCGACCTGCTCGACGAGCTCTTCCTCGGTACGGCCGAGCGTCGTCTGGTTGGAGATCTGGTAGAAATCGCCCATCGCCTGGGAGCCCTCGCCGTAGAGCCCGCGGACGGCCAGGGAAATCTTGTGGAGGCTGCGGAAGACCTTGTCGATCTGGCGGGTGATCACCAGCGCCGGCAGGTGGAGCATCACGCTGACACGAATCCCTGTGCCGACGTTGGTCGGGCAGGCGGTCAGAAAGCCCCACCGGTCATGAAATGCGTACGGAACAACCTTGCCGATCTGCTCGTCGACCACCCGGATCTGCTCCCAGACACCGGCCAGATCGAGCCCGCTGTGCATGCACTGGATTCGGAGATGATCTTCCTCGTTGATCATCAGGCTGTACTGCTCCTTGGTGTCGATGGC
>CALGAS010000615.1 GCA_937959175.1 uncultured bacterium
GGTGGTGATCGCGATCATCGCCACCCTGATCGGGCTGCTCCTGCCGGCGGTGCAGTCGGCCCGAGAGTCGGCTCGCGCCGTGCATTGCCGCAACAACCTCAAGCAACTCGGGCTGGCCACGGAGCAGCGGGTCACGGTCGAGGGAGCCTATCCGCCGGGCCGATATCGACCCTTCTACCCTACCTGGTTCGTGCTCATTCTCCCCTTCCTCGAGCGCGGCAATGAGTTGGCGCTCTGGGACCTGGATCGCGATTTCTTCGATCCTGCGAACAAAGCTGCCCGCGAGGCCGCTGTCCCCGTCTACCAATGCCCGTCCCGCGGTCGCAGCGGGCAGCTCGGGCAGGACACACACCGGACCAGGTGGCTTGCGCCCGGCCTGCTCGGCGACTATGCCGGCTGTGTCGGGGACGCGTACACGCTGTGGAGCTGGCGCGAAACGACGAGCCAAAACATGAGGAGAAACACCGGTCTCATCCTCGACTTGGGTCAGTATAGCCAGAGCCTCGACTCCAGTAGTTCACAGGGCATGTGGCGGCAGGGCTTGGTCACTCACGCTCACGTCCGCGACGGCTTGAGCAACACGCTGCTGGCCGGGGAGAAGCACGTCCGCCGCAGCGATCTTCACACGAAGAATGACAACTCGATCTACAACGGCGACGAACTCTCTTACGCGGCCCGAGCCGCCGGGGAGGTAAAACTTCCTCCGGGCAGGTCGGAGGGGGCGGGAAAGCGCCCCACGGCTCATTTCATGCCGCTCGCGGCCACGCCCGACGACAACACCATGCCGAAAGATTGGGCTGTCTTCGGCAGTTGGCATGCGGGCGGCAGCTGCGGATTTGTGTTCGCCGACGGCAGCACCAGATCCATCAGCCCGCAGATCGACATCGTCACCCTCGGGCGACTGGCCAACCGACGGGACGGGGGGGTCATCGCTGGTGAATGGTGAACGCGTGCGATCGACGGCTACCTGCACGAGCCTGCCGCGTCCCGCCCAAATCTGTCTCGGCGTGGTGGCGGCCTCGGGGTGCACTACACCCCCTCCGCAGTCTAAAATGCAGCGGCCGCAAGTGGCCCCCTCCCGGCCTTCCTCCCTCCGCCCGTCGCCGCCACGTCCGCCCCGGACACGCCCACCAGCCTGGTGTCGCCCATGTTGCCCCCCTGCGCCACGCGACCGACCGCGCGGACACCGCCGGCGCGATCGCGTGACGGCCGCTCCGGGAGACAGTCCTGGGCCGCCGTCGCCCGCAGACCGTGCCGCATCGGCCTCCGCCCGCTGATCATCGCCGCCGCGGCCCTGGTGGCCACGCCGGGGATGACGTCGTCGCCCGCCCGCGCCGACGCGGTGGCCGTGCTCCGCGACCGCTGTGCCGGCTGCCATACCGACGGCGGGGCCGAGGGTGGGCTCGACCTCGACACGCTGCTGACCGACCTCGCCGCCGGCCGGCCGCAGCCGACGGCGGCCGCCCACCGATCGTGGGCGGCGATCTGGCACAACGTCCGCGCAGGCACGATGCCACCGGCTGACGAACCACAGCCCACGCCGGTCGAACGGGACGCCGTGCTGGCGTTCGTGCAGCGCGACGTGTTCGCGCTCGACCCGGCGCGGCCCGACCCCGGCCACGTCGTGCTGCGCCGGCTCAACCGGGCCGAGTACGCCCGCACGGTCCGCGACCTCGTCGGGGTGTCGTTCGACGCGGTGGAGGCCTTCCCTGCCGATGACACCGGCTACGGGTTCGACACGATCGGCGCCGTGCTCAGCGTGTCGCCGCTCTTGATGGAGAAGTATCTCGAGGCGGCCCGAACGATCGCGGTCTCCGCCGTGGCGCCCGCCCGCGCGGCGAAGCGTGGCCCAGACGGCCGGCTCGCCTATCCGTCGCAGACCCGCGCCGTGTTCTTCGAGGGACCACCCCCCGACGATCCGGCCGGCCACGAGGCGGCGCTCCGCCGACTCTTCGATCGGCTGGCCACGCGGGCCTTCCGCCGGCCGGTCGACGGGCCGACGCTCGACGCGGTCGTACGGCTGGCGTCTGACGCCGCCGAGCGGCAGACGGCCGAGGCTCCGGCTTCCGGAGACGACGACGTCCGCGAGGCGGCCCGACGCCGGTTCGAGGATGCGGTGGAGATCGGCATCACGGCCCTCCTCGGCGGCCCGCGGTTCGTCTTCCGGGTCGAGTCGCCCGACCCAGACGCCACGGCCGCGCCCGCGGGCGCCGGCGTGCCGATCGACGAATTTTCGTTGGCGACACGGCTCTCCTATTTCCTCTGGGGCACGATGCCCGACGAGACGCTCTTCGCGCTCGCGTCGGCGGGCACGCTGCGGGCCAACCTCGATGCCCAGGTTGACCGGATGATCGACGACCCGCGGGCCGACGCCTTCGTGGCCGCCTTCGTCGGCCAGTGGCTCCAGGTGCGGGACATCGAGACGATGGCCTTCGATGCGCGGCGCATCCTCGGCCTCAAGGACAGCGGCGCGGCGGCGAAGGTGTTCAGCGACGCCGTCCGCCGCGGGCTGCGGCGGGAGACCGAGATGCTCTTCGCGCATGTGTTGCGCGAGGGGCTCCCGGCGACCGACCTGCTCGTGGCCCCCTACACGTTTCTCGACGGACCGCTCGCCCAGTTCTACGGGCTCGAGGATCTCGTCGAGGGGGATGGCAAGTCGATGCGGCTCGTGTCGCTGCCGCCGGGGTCGCATCGCGGCGGGCTGCTCACGCACGGCAGCGTGCTGGCCGTGACGAGCAATCCC
>CALGAS010000616.1 GCA_937959175.1 uncultured bacterium
GGAGTACGATCCCCATAAAGCCGACGTAGAGCAGCACGTAGACGCCGAACAGCCCCAGGCCGATCCGCCGACTCCGGGCAGGCCGCTGCCGGGACGAGTCTTGCTGATCGTCTGTCTGCATTGCCGCGTCCCCTGTTCCCGCCCCGCAGATACCCGCCATCCATTCGGGGCCCCGCTGAGTCTACCCATCTGGCGAAAAAAGCGATCCCCGACATTTGCTCACTGCCGCAGGCGGCAACAGCCAGCCGGAGTCACCGAGCGGCAGGCTGGCAACGGTGGGCCAGTGCCACAGCCCGTTCCCGACACCCGCGTAACCCGTGACCGCCCCCGATTAGTCGCGGGTCGGATGCCCGTGGACAGAGAGCCCTCCAGGCAAATCATCGCCCGCCTCGACGAAGGAGAGCAGATCGAGGATCTCCTCCCGCGTCAACACATTGAGCAGCCCGGCTGGCATCGGCGAGACCTGCGAAGGGATCTGTTCTTCCACCCTGGCCTTGGCGATCAGCTTGACCTGGTCGGGCGCAAGCAGATTGGGCCGGATCTTCCAGGCGGCAGCCGTCTCGCCGGCTCGCACGCCCGATTCCACCCGGCCGTCATCGAGCACGAACTGCACCATCCGGTAACGGTCGTCGATCTTCAGCGAGGGATCGAGCAGGTGGGCCAACAGCTCGCGGCCCCGCAGTTTTCTGACACTCTCAGCCAGATTCGGCCCCAGGTTCACCCCGTGGCCCGCAGCGACATGGCACTGGGTGCACTGGGCCTTGGCAAAGGCGTGCAGGCCGCGGGCAAGAACCTGCTCGTCACGGGTTGTCACAACCTTGGGAAAATCTTCGAGCCTCCAGGCCTTCACGATCGTCGGCCGGCAGGCTTCCAGCAGCCGCTCGGCCTCGGCCGCGTCGCGGGCGACGACCATCGTGCCGTTCATCACGATCCAGTGGCCGGGGAAGGTGCAGACGTAAGGATAGACGCCCGGCTCGGTTGGAGCCTCAAACCGCAGCACATGCACCAGCGACGTGCGGGTCGGCCCGATCATCGGCGTGGCCGCGAGGATCAGATCCTGCTTGCCTGCCGGGATGAAGTCGCTGGTCGCATTCTTCGGATCGCGGGCCATCTCGTTGGCCGCCATTCCGACCTCGGCCAGTGTTCCCGGCCGGACGAGCACCAGGTTGTGGTCGGTTGCGTCAGGATTGGTGAAGACCAGCTTGACCGGCTGGCCGGGCCGCACGCTGAACTGCCGGTTGCTGAAAAGCATCCGTTCCGGTTCGCAGGAAATCCGCACCTCGACTGTTTCGGCCTGGCGGTCGAAGGCGAGATCCTTGCCCCGGGCCCGGGGTTCGCGAATTTCCAGCGACCGCCGGGCCAGCTTCAGGAGGCCCGGCACCGGACTGGCGGGGTCGCCCTGCCAATGCCGCTTGAGCGGGGCCGATTCGAGCGCACCGACCGCGGCATAGGCGAGGTGGCCGCCGAGGGGCCGCCGGAAGATGCCGACGACCGCCTCGAGGGCCTCGGGCGTGCCGATCCAACTCGCGGCAATCGCCGCCTCGAGCCGGACCAGGCCCGATTCGTCAGCCGCAGCCCGGGCGAGCACCTCGTGCCGGTCGGGGAGCGACTCATGCCAGAACCGCAGCTGCCGGATCGCCGCGGCCCGGGCATGGTGATCGTCACTGGCGGCAAGCTCGACAAGCAGTTCCGGCCGCACCTCGCCGACTGTCGAGAGGGCCGCCAGCGCTTCGGCCTGCCGCCGGAGCCGCTGGGGATCGTCGGGGGCAAGACCGCTCAGCCAGCCGTCGATCGCCGCGACGGCCTTGGCCTGTTCACGGCCGGCGAGTTCGCGGGTGGCGAGATAGCGAATCCGAAATTCACGATGGCCGAGCAGCGTCGCCAGGTCGGCCTCCGCGACTCCGGCAATCTCAGGGAGATCGGCGACCCGGCCCGACTTCGCCGTCACCCGCCAGATCCGGCCCGATCCACGATCGCGACGGCTGTCTCGCAGCGAATACTGCGCGTGCCCCTTCACCGGGTTGTACCAGTCGACCACATAGAGTGCCCCGCGGGGCCCAAAGTGGAGATCGACCGGAATGAAGCTGAGGTTGGTCGAGAAGATCAAGTCGCTGACGTACTGCTCGTTGTAGCCGAAGGCATTTTCGACCCAGCGGTGAATCTCAATCCGGTTGGTCGGCTTGTAGCGGGCCTTGATGAAGCCGCCCTGTAACTCCCGGGGAAAGCCCGGGACATCGACGAAGGCCTGGCCGCAGGTGCCGGAGTAGGCCTGCAGGCCCACGGGGCGGGCATGCTGCCCGGGATAGGGCGGATCGAGCGCGTGGAAGGCCTCGGCGAAGATCGGATGGCTGGCCACATGGTTGCCCCAGGGGTCGAAGGTGACCCCCCAGGGATTGGTGCTCGGGTAGGTGCCCAGCGAGGTCAGCCGGTGAATCCGCGGCTCGTAGCGGAACCAGCCGCTGTTCTGCTGCCGGACGGGGCCGTACGGGGTCTCGACCTGGCTGTGGTGAAAGATCGACTCGCGAAACAACAGCGCTCCGTCGGGGGTCCAGATGAAGTCGTGCAGCGAATGGTGCGAGTCTTCCGTGCCAAAGCCCGAAAGCAGCACGTCGTGGACATCGGCCCGGTCGTCGCCGTCGGTGTCGGCCAGAAAGGTGAGGTTGGGCTGCTCCGAGACGTAGACCCCGCCGTCGCCAAACTCAAATGACAGCGGCACGTGGAGGTCGTCGGCAAACACCTTGGAC
>CALGAS010000617.1 GCA_937959175.1 uncultured bacterium
CCGCACCGGAACCGGAGCCCGAAGACGGCAACTTTTTCGAGGACCTCGAGGATCTCGAGGAAGATGCGGAAGAGGTTGCCGTAGCGGAAGAGGCTGCGACTGAAGAGCCCGCCGGCGAGCCTACGGCTGATCCCTTCCCTGCGGCTGATCCGTTCGAAGAATCCGCAGAGGAGCCGATGGCCGAGGAGCCCGCTGCCGATGGTGAGTTGCCGGCGGACGTGGCTGATCCTTTCGCAACTGAGGATGCCGAGGAACCACCGGTCGAGGAGCCGCCAATCGAGGAGCCGGAGACACCCCCCGTCGTCGAGGATGATTTTCTGGCCCGTGAGCCGAGCCGGCGGTGGATTGACTCGACCGGCACCGTCAGCCTTGTCGGCCGGCTGATCGAAGTTGCCCCCGATGGCCGCTGCCTGATGGAATCGGGCGGCCGGCGGTGGCTGATTCCGGTTGCCAGGCTCAGCGACCACGACCGCGAGTATGTGCGGCAGGCTGGTCTGCGGCTGGCGAAGCGGGGCGACGGTGACGACCAGACGGTCGAGGCTGCGGCACCGCCCGCTGCGAGCACGGCAGGTCTCTGATCAATCCGGGCAACGAAGGGCAGAGCGGGCCGATGTGGCTCAGGCCTCGTCGAGGAGGGCGACCGTCTCGAAGGCCTTGCCTTCGAGCATCTCGAGCGACGCTCCGCCACCGGTCGAGACATGGCTGACCTTCTCGGCATAGCCGAGCTGCTCGACGGCTGCCGCCGAATCACCGCCCCCGATGATCGTGATCGCGCCGTTGGCGGTCGCCTCGGCAACGGCCTCGGCCACCGCCTTGGTGCCCGCATCGAAGGGGGGCAGTTCGAAGACGCCCATCGGCCCATTCCAGACGACCGTGCCGGCGGCGCGGATGATCTCGCCGTAGCGACGGGCTGTCTCCGGGCCGATGTCGAGCCCCTCGAAGCCATCCGGGATCTCGCCGGCCGGCACGATCTTCTTCTCGGCCTCGGCTGAGAACTCGGCGGCGCAGTGGGTGTCGATCGGGAGGAGAAGCTTTCCGGCTCCCGTGGCGAGCAGCTCCTTGGCCAGTTCGACCTTGTCGGGCTCGACGAGGCTCTTCCCGGTCTTGCCGCCCCCGGCGAGCGAGAAGGTGTAGGCCATCGCTCCGCCGATCAAGACATGATCGCAGATCGTCAGCAGGTTCTCGATCACGGCGATCTTGTCGGAGACCTTTTTGCCTCCCAGGATCGCCACGAAGGGCCGCTTGGGGGATCCGATCGCGTCGGCGAGATAGGTGATCTCCTTCTCGACCAGAAAGCCGGTCACGGCCGGCTTGCCCTGCGCCTTCATCGCCGCCGGCACCGCATACATGCTCGCCTCGGTGCGGTGGCAGGTACCAAAGGCATCGTTGACGTAGGCATCGGCGAGGGCCGCGAGGCCTGCGACATAGGCAGGGTCGTCTCCCTTTTTCTCGCCCTTGTTGAACCGCACGTTTTCCAGGACGAGCACCCCGCCGGCCGGCAGGGCCTGAGCCTTGGCCTGCGAATCCGGTCCTCCGGTGTCGGCAGCCAGTTCGACCGGTCTGCCGAGCAGCTCGCCGAGTCGCGTCGCCACCGGAGCGAGGGAAAACTTCTCTTCGTATCCCTTGCCCCCCGGCCGACCGAGGTGCGACATCAAGATCGCCTTGCCGCCCCGGTCGATGATCGAACGAATCGTCGGCAGGGCCATCCGGATCCGACGGTCGTCGGTGATCGCCCCCGCCTCATCCTGCGGCACGTTGAAGTCGACACGAACGAGGACAGCCTTGCCGGTGGGATCGAGATTGGCGACAGTCTGCTTGGGCATCGGCGGAACTCCGGGCGTGCTGGAAACGACGGATAGGGGAGCGATATTCAATCCGATCGCCCAACGCCCTGCAAACACCTTCCCCGAGCGCCGATGAGAAGCCCCTGGGAGAGAGATCTGGGAGAGGCGATCGCGGGAACCGGGTCGTTCGCTGCCGGCGGTGTGTGGCGGTTCAGCGGGCGGGTTACACTCAACGACCGCGGCGGACCGAGCCGGCCGCCGTCTTTTCCGGGTGGAGAACCAACGTGCGAGGTTTGACGACAGCCCTTGTGATCGCCGGAGCCTGTGGATCGGCGGCGGCCGAGGGAACCTGGCCCAACTGGCGAGGCCCGGGATATGACGGCGCCGCGGCCGGCAGTGGCTACGTCACCGCCTGGCGGGGAGGCGAACCCGGTGAGAACGTGCTCTGGCGGGTGAAACTCCCGGGCCTCGGGGCCAGCACGCCGGCCGTCTGGGGTGATTCGCTGGTGCTCACCTGCGGCATCGACGGCCGTGACGCCGCCCTCTGCTTCGATCGCGCTGGCAAGGAACGCTGGCGGCAAACACTGGGGGCCGAGCGGCCGGGCAAGCACAAGAAGGCCACCGGTTGCAACTCCTCGCCGGTCACCGATGGCCGGCTTGTTTGGGTCTACTTCAAAAGCGGTGAACTGGCCTGCCTGCACCTCACCGACGGTGAACTGCTCTGGCGGACCAATCTCCAAGACCAGTTCGGTGAGGACACGCTCTGGTGGGATCTGGGCACCTCCCCGGTGCTCACCGACAAGGCGGTGATCGTGGCTGTGATGCAGAGTGGCCCGAGCTACCTCGCTGCCTTTGAACGGGCCACGGGCAGGCTCCTCTGGAAGCACGACCGGGTGCTCGCCGCCCCCGAGGAGGCGGCCCAGAGCTACACCACGCCGCTGGTGCTCGCCGGTGATGCCGCCAAGGGGGAGCCGGCCGAGATGCTGGTCGTGCTCGGGGCCGATCATGTCACGGCCCACGACGCCGCCGACGGCCGAGAGCTCTGGCGGGTCGGCGGGCTCAACCCGGAACAGAACGGCTACTTCCGCTCGATCGCCTCGCCGGTGGCCGTGGCTGATCTGATCATCGCCCCCTACGCCCGCGGCAGCACGATCACGGCCATCCGTCGCGGGGGCAGCGGTGATGTGACGGGCTCGCACGTCGCCTGGGTGCGAAGGGATCTCGGGGCCGACGTGCCCACGCCGGCAGTCGCCGATGACCGCGTCATCATCTGCACCGACAAGGGCCGAGTCGCCTGCCTTGCGGCAGCTACCGGTGAGACGCTCTGGGAGGAGACCATGCCGAAGAATCGCCATGCCTACAGTGCCTCGCCGGTGGTCGTCGACGGCCGTGTGATCCTGACCCGCGAGGACGGGACCAGCTGGGTGCTCTCGGTTCCGGCCGCCGGGGCAGCTCCCGAACTCGTCGGCCAGGCCGCCCTCGATGAGATGACTGTCGCGACGCCCGTCTGCGTCGCCGGCCGGATCTTCCTGCGGACGCACGACTCGCTCTGGTGCCTCGGGCGTCGCTGACGCGGCCGAAGCCGATCACTTTTCTCCCGGAGTTCTCCCATGCCGCTGCGTGCCTTCTTACTGGCGTCAATGATCGGGATCACCGCCGCGATCCCGGCCGCCGGAGATGCTGAGGAACCGTCACCGCCAGCCCGCCTGCTCTGCGTCTCGGTGACCACCGGATTTCGCCATGGGTCGATCGGCACAGCCGAGGGCGTCCTGGAAGAAATCGGCCGCCAACAGGGCTGCTACCACCTCGACTACCTGCGGATGCCGGAAGGCGACAAGAACGACGCTGCCTGGCGGAAAAACCTCGTGAGCCTCTTCGCCACGGCCTTCGCCCCCGAGACGCTCGCCGAGTTCGACGGCGTCATGTTTGTGAGCACAACCGGCGAGCTGCCGCTGCCGGATCTGGACGGGTTCCTCGACTGGATCCGGTCAGGCAAAGCCTTCATCGGCTTCCACGCCGCCAGCGACACCCTCAAGAGCTCCGATGCCTACGTCGAGATGATTGGTGGCCACTTTGCCGGCCACCCCTGGAATGCCGGCGGCGAGCACGGCTTTGTGGTTCATGAGCCCGCTCACCGGCTGGCCGCGATGTACCCGCGCAGGTTTCGCTGGCGAGATGAGATTTACCAATACGATGCCCGCTACAAGCCGGAGAACGTCCGGGTGCTGATCAGCCTCGACATGGCGGCCAGTACCCCCAAGCATCCCTGGCACGTGCCAGTCTCATGGGTGCGGGACTACGGCGAGGGCCGGGTCTTCTACACGAACTTCGGCCACAACGAGACCACCTGGAAGGACCCGGTGTTCCAGCAGCACGCCCGTGAGGGGATCGCCTGGGCCCTGCGGCGATCCGAGGCCGCCGCCGAGCCCAACCCGGAAGTCCAGGCGGCCGAATATCTCCGGAGCGTGCTGGCCGCGGCGGCCGAGCAGCTGTCGGCCGACCACGATGCCCTCCGGGCCAAGGCCGATGCCAAGATCGCCGCTGATCCCGGCTGGGCGGTGGCCCTGCGTCCTACCCTGCTGCCGCTGCGAGCCATGAAGCCTCCCGCCCGCGCAGCGATCTACAAGGAACTGCTCGCGGAGATCCAGCGATGACGATACCGCTGACCAGGCTCCTCACCGGTCTCCTTCTGGCCTGCCTTGCCCAATGCGTCTCGGCTGCTGAAGCCCCCGCTCCCAACGTGGTCATCATCCTGGCCGACGACCTCGGCTACGGCGACCTCGGCTGCTACGGCGGCACGGTCGCTGCGACGCCGGCGATTGACTCGCTGGCCGCTGCCGGGATCCGGTTCACCGACTTTCACGTCGCCCAGGCCGTCTGTTCGGCGTCGCGGGCTGCGCTGCTGACCGGCTGCTATCCCAACCGGATCGGAATCGCCGGGGCGCTCGGCCCGGGAGCCCGGCACGGCCTCGCCGCGGAGGAGACGACGCTTGCCGAACTGCTCCAGGCTCGCGGCTACCGCACTGCCTGCGTCGGCAAGTGGCACCTCGGCCACCGCGGGCCCTTTCTGCCGACCCGCCACGGCTTCGATGAATACTTCGGGCTTCCCTATTCCAACGACATGTGGCCCCATCACCCCGAGGCGAAGCCGGGTACCTATCCGCCACTGCCGCTGTTCGAGGGGGAGCGCGTGGTCGATGCCGAAGTCAGTCCAGAAGACCAGGGCACCCTCACCGTCCGCTACACGGCCCGGGCCGTCGACTTTCTCGAGCGGGCTGGCTCCGCGGCCGACGGCCGGCCGTTCTTCCTCTATCTCGCCCACTCGATGCCGCACGTGCCGCTCTTCGCGGGCCGGGAGTTTCAAGGCACCAGTCCCGGTGGACTCTATGGCGACGTACTCGCGGAGATCGATGCCTCGGTCGCTGCCCTGCTGGCTGCCCTCGACCGCACCGGCCATGCCGAGGACACGCTCGTGATTTTCACCAGCGACAACGGCCCCTGGCTCTCCTACGGCAACCACGGCGGCTCGGCTGGGCCGCTGCGCGAGGGCAAGGGGACGAGTTTTGAGGGGGGCGTGCGGGTACCCTGCGTCGCCCGGCTGCCAGGCGTGATTCCAGCGGGGACGGTCTGCGACGCTCCGGCGATGACGATCGACCTCATGCCGACGATCGCCGCGTTGACCGGCGAGCCGCTGCCGGCTGACTCGGAAGGCCACCTCTTGGTGGGGGGCCGGCGGATCGACGGGCGGAGCATCGAGCCGCTCCTGCGGGGCAAGAGGAAGCCCGGAGCCCCGCCGGTGTACGCCTTCTGGTATGCCAACAATCAGCTCCAGGCCATCCGCGCAGGTGATTGGAAGCTGGTCTTTCCCCACGCCTACCGTTCGATGCGGGGACAGCCGCCGGGCAAGGACGGCATTCCGGGAAGATACCGGCATCCCAGGACCGGCCTGGCCCTCTACGAGCTGAAGGCTGATCCGGCGGAATCACGTGACCTGGCTGCAACCCATCCGGAGATCGTGGCTCGGCTCGAATCACTCGCCGCCGAGGCCCGGGCGGAGCTGGGCGATTCGCTTACGAAGGTCGAGGGCTCAGCTGTGCGGCCTGCCGGGCAGCTCTCAGCCGCTGGGGCCACGGTTCCTCCCGCCGTGGCCGCCATGGTGGAGGGCCGCACCCACATGCCACTGCCGAGCGAGACCGCTCCCGTTCCCCTCCAGCCGTGAGAACGCCCCGAACTCTTGTCGCAGAGGAGCCCCTGATGAGCCGTATGGCCCGCATCTTGATCGTCGTCCTGGCAGTGGCCAGCTCCCTCGGCAGCCTGTCTGCCGCAGAACCCCGCCGCCCGAACATCGTCTTCTTCCTCTGCGACGATCTCGGCACGGGTGACCTGGGCGTGCTCGGGTCCAAGGACATCCAGACGCCCAATATCGATGCCCTCTTCGGCCGCGGCACGCAGCTCTCCTGGCACTGGGCCGGCAACGCCGTCTGCGCTCCGAGCCGCTGCGTGCTGATGACCGGCAAGCATCCTGGCCACGCCGTGGTCCGCAGCAACCGAGAGGTGAGGCCCGAAGGGCAGGCACCGATGCCCGCCGGCACGGTCACGCTGGCGAGGATTCTCCACGATGCCGGTTACGCCACCGGTGGCTTCGGCAAGTGGGGGCTGGGGGCGCCCAGCAGCCAGTCCGATCCGGTCGCTTCGGGCTTCGATCGGTTCTACGGCTACAACTGCCAGCGGGAGGCCCACACCTTCTATCCCGGCCATCTCTGGGACAACCGCGACAAGGTCCTGCTCGAGAATCCCTCGCTCGCCGGCCAGCCGAAGGTCGCCCGCACTGGTACGGTCGATCCCGCCCAGGCCGACGATGAGGCGGCGTTTGCCAGGTTCCAGGGCAGGCAGTACTCGGCCGACCTGATCGCCAATGAGCAACTGGCCTTCATCCGCGAGCATGCGGCCGAGCCGTTTTTTCTCTACGTGCCCACGACGGTGCCGCACCTGGCGCTCCAGGTGCCGGCCGATGAGCCCTCGCTGGCCCATTACCGAGAGCACTTCGGCGAGGAGAAGCCCTATCTCGGCGGCGGCGGCTACGTGCCCTGCCGCCGGCCGCTCTCGACCTATGCCGCGATGATCACGCGGATGGACCGCGAGGTGGGGCGGATCGTCGGCCTGCTTGACGAACTCGGCCTCGCCGACGACACGATCTTCGTGTTCACCAGCGACAACGGGGCCACCTTTCCGGGCTGCGGCGGAATCGATACCGGCCGGCTGAAGAGCAACGGCGCATATCGCAGCTGGAAGGGGTCGCCTTACGAGGGGGGGCTGCGGGTGCCGACCGCGATCGTCTGGCCGGGAAAAATTCCGGCCGGGAAGACGATCACCGCCCCGACCGGCTTCGAGGACTGGATGCCGACCCTCCTCGACCTGGCCGGACTTCACGACGAGATCCCTGCCGATATCGACGGCATCAGTCTGGCGGCGGCTGTCGAGGGCAAAGCTCCTCCCCCTGACGATCGCTTCCTCTACCGCGAGCTCACCGAGGGAAACTGGCAGGCCGTCACCGATGGCCGCTGGAAGGCTGTTCGGCGGGCCGTCAGCCGCAAGCAGCCGGAGCAGGCCCGGCCGACTGAACTCTTCGACCTCGCCGCCGATCCATCCGAGACGACCGATGTGGCCGCCGAGCATCCCGACGTAGTCGCAAGGCTCGAGGCCCTGATGGACCACGAGCACGTGCCGCACCCCGACTGGCCGCTTCCCTTCGCCGACAAGGCGGCCCGCCGGGCGGAGGCAAAGTCGGCGGCCGCTGCACCGACGACCCGGCCCAACATCCTCCTGATCGTCGCCGACGATCAGTCGCCCTTTGATCTGAGGGCCTACGACGCCGATTCCCCGCTCGAGACACCCGTGATCGATGCGCTGGCGGCCCGGGGCTGCGTGCTCGATGCCGCCTACCACATGGGGTCGTTTTCCGGTGCCGTCTGCACCCCCTCGCGGCACATGATCATGACCGGCCGCTCGGTCTGGCACTTGCCGATCGGCCCGGGAGGCAGGAGCGGGACGTCGCCTGCGGGCTGGCAGCGACGGTGTCCCGTCGACATCGAAGACCACGTGCTTCCGGCGGTTTTCAATGCGGCCGGCTATGACACGATGCGGACTTGCAAGCAGGGCAACAGTTACGCCGGGGCCAACAAGCGGTTCACCGTCCGCCACGAGGCCACCAAGCGTGGCGGGACCGAGGAGGGGGGCAGTGCCTGGCACGCCGACCGGGTGCTTGACTTTCTCGCGGCTCGCGAGGCTGCCGGCGATGGCGACCCGTTCCTGATCTACCTCGGCTTCTCGCACCCGCACGACACCCGCGACGGCACGCCCGAGCTGCTTGCCAAGTACGGAGCGACGAACCACACCGACGCCACGCGGCCGCCCCCGCCCGCAGCGCAGCAGCCGCCCCTGCCAGCCGCCTGGCTGCCGCGGCATCCCTTCGACAACACCGACATGAACGTCCGGGATGAGAAGGCCGTCAGCGGTGTCTGGCGGCGTCGGGACGAGGCTACGATTCGCAACGAGCTCGGCCGCGAGTTCGCCTGCAGTGAAAATATCGACATCCAGGTCGGCCGCGTGCTGGACCGGCTTCGAGCGATCGGTGAACTCGACAATACCTGGATCATCTACACGGCTGACCACGGGATCGCGATCGGTCGTCACGGGCTGCAGGGCAAGCAGAATCTCTACGAGCACACCTGGCGGGTTCCCCTGATCGTGGCCGGACCAGGCGTGAAACCCGGCAGCCGCGGCCCGGGCAACGTCTACCTGGCTGACCTGCTCGTCACGCTCTGCGAGATCGCCGGAGTCGAGCCGCCGGCGACCAACCAGGGGAGGAGCTTCCTGCCGGTGCTCACCGGCGACCAATCGGTGATCCGGGAGGTGATCTACGGCGTCTATTCAGGCGGCGCCAAGCCGGGTATCCGCGGCATCCGCCGGGGCAACTGGAAGCTCGTCAAGTATGAGTCGCCGGCCGGCGGTCTGGTGACGCAGCTGTTCGACCTCGGGGCGAACCCGGAGGAGTTTCTGGCCGAACACCACGACCCGACGGTCACGGCCATCTCGCAGGCCGAACCGGCCCCGCACCAGAGGAATCTCGCCGCCGACCCGGACCATGCCGACACGCTCCGGGAGATGGAGGCCCTCCTGCTGGCCGAGATGCGGCGGCGGGACGATCCCTACCGATTCTCCGATCAGCCCCCCGCCGACGGCTCGCTGTGACGAGCCGCCACAGCCCCGACCGCGGAGTGTATCCTTGCGGCCGACCCGAAGGGTCGACTTGGAGGTAAGGGTGTCGCAGCAGCAGGATTCAGGACGGTCGTCCGTGCCGATCAACCGAGTC
Organism: uncultured bacterium; assembly: GCA_937959175.1. GTDB lineage: Bacteria > Planctomycetota > Planctomycetia > Pirellulales > UBA1268 > QWPN01. The sequence continues at coordinate 9,157 of CALGAS010000617.1, forward strand.
GGCCTCGCGTTGTTCGGGGTCTATGTGCTCCTCTACGGCGGATTCATGGGGCTGGTGCTCGCGGGGCCGGATCTGCTGGCCACGCGGGTGTTGGGAGGGGTGAACCTGGCGATCGCCTGCGGTCTCGGCCTGATCGTGGCGGCCGTGGCGCTCTCGGTCATCTACATCCTGGCCCGGGCTGGCCGCAGCCGGGACAGCCGTTCGTAGGACCACGACGGGAATCGCATGCTCCACGAGACGTCACCGCTGGCGATCGGCATCTTCGCCGCCTTTGTGGCGAGCGTGCTCTGGCTCTCCTTCCGGCTCGGTCGCAAGGGCCAGTCAGCCCAGGGCTACTATGCCGCCCACGGCCAGGTCCATTGGTTCGTCAACGGCGTCGCCTTTGCCGGCGACTATCTTTCGGCCGCCTCGTTTCTCGGCATCTGCGGGCTGATCGCCTTCTACGGCTACGACGGCTTTCTTTACTCGATCGGCTTTCTGGCCGGCTGGGTCGTGGCCCTGTTCGTGATCGCCGAGCCGATCAAGGCGCTCGGCACATTCACCTTCGCCGACGCGCTCGACGCCCGCTTCAACAGCCGCGGCATCAAGCTGGCGGTGGCGATCTCAACGCTCGTGGTGAGCGTCTTCTATCTGATTCCGCAGATGGTCGGAGCCGGCGCGCTGGTGACGCCGCTGCTCGGCCTGCCCCACTGGGCGGGGGTGATCCTGGTGGGGATTGCCGTCACCTTCATCGTGGTGACCGCCGGGATGGTGAGCACCACCTGGGTGCAGTTCATCAAGGGAGCCCTGCTGGTCTTCTTCTGCGGCGTGCTGACGCTGCTGATTCTCAACCGTGGTCTGGTGGTCAACGCGGGCCGGCCCGGGCCGGCTGATCTCGCCCCCCAGACCCGGAGCATCCGACCGGACGGGCAGGTGCTCATCGACGGAACACCCCAGTCGGCCGAGCACGACCTGCGGCCGGTCGGGACGCTCGCCAGCCTCCCGGAGCGGTATGCCGGCGAGGGCAGGACCGGGCCCCTGGGGCCGCTGGCCTACCTCTCCACGCTGGAAGACTCGACGGTCGTGACCTGGCGGCGAGAGACCAGCCGGGACGCCGAGGGGACGCACGACGTCTTCACCCCGCGGGAACGACCGGCCGCCGAACTCCTCCGCCCGGGCGGCTATTTCAAGGGTCTCTCCGGGGGCAGCCTCACCGCCCGGCTCGACTTCGCGAGCCTGATGCTGGCCCTCTTCTGCGGCACGGCATCGCTACCCCACATCCTGATCCGCTACTACACCGTCAAGGACGCAGCTGCCGCCCGCAAGAGCACGGTGGTGGGGATCGCCACGATCGGAATCTTTTACGTGCTCACGCTCTATTTGGGCCTCGGTGCCATGACCAGCGGCTTTCTCGACCCGACCAACTCCAACATGGCGGCCCCGCTTCTGGCCAAGTCGTTCAGCGACACCCTGTTCGCGGTGATCTCGGCGATCGCCTTCACCACCGTGCTCGGCACGGTCAGCGGGCTGATCATGGCCGGCAGCGGTGCGGTGGCCCATGACCTGGTGGAAAACGTGGCCGGGGTGCAAATGACCGATCACGAGAAAGTTCGGGTCGGCAAGCTCGCTGCGGTCGGCCTCGGCATCGTGGCGATCGCGTTGGGCATCCTGTTCAAGGGGTTCAATGTTGGTTTTCTTGTCGGCTGGGCCTTCAACATCGCGGCCAGCGCCAATCTTCCTGCCCTGGTGATGCTGCTCTTCTGGCCGCGGACGACCAAGCAAGGGATCACCGCGGCGGTGACGGTGGGCATGACGGCCTCCCTGGCCTGGATCCTGCTTTCGGCCGATACCTTTGAGAAGGTCTATGGCATCTCCCGAGACGTTGCGCCCATGCCTTTCAGTCAGCCCGGGCTGGTGACGATCCCCCTCGGATTCCTTGTGCTCGTCGTCGTTTCACTCCTCACGCCCGCCCCGCCGCGTCGCTGATCACGGCCCCGCCTGCCATGCCCCGCACGACGTCCCCTTCGCCCCGCCGGCCGGTGATCCGGTGCACCGCGGCCGAGTTGCCAAGAATCCGGGAGATCTTGAACGAGGCGATCCTCCATACGACCGCCATCTACGAATACACCACCCGCAGCGAGGAGACGATGCAGGCCTGGCTGGCCGAGCGAGAGGCCGCCGGGATCCCGGTGCTCGGGATCGAGCGGGAGCCGGGACTGCTGGCCGGGTTTGCCACCTGGGGACCGTTTCGGATGCGGGCGGCCTACAAGTACTCCGCCGAGCATTCGGTCTACGTGGCTGAGCAGTTCCGCGGGGAGGGCATCGGCCGTCAGCTCCTGCAGGCGATCGTGACGGAGGCCAGACAGGCCGGCCTCCACATGCTGGCGGCGGGCATCGATGCGACCAATGTCGCCAGCATTGCCCTCCACAGTTCGCTGGGCTTCCGCTGCTGCGGCACCGTTCGCGAAGCCGGCTTCAAGTTTGGCCGCTGGCTCGACCTCGAGTTTTGGCAGCTGATTCTGCCGACACCCGAGCAGCCGACCGACGGCTGAAACCAGCGTCGAAGCTCCGCCGCGACCCGTCAGGCTTTGCCCCGGGCGGCCGACTTGGCGTTGCCCTTGCCGGACACCCGGGAGCGGGTCGGCCGGCCGGCGTCGCCGTTGCGGCCGGGCTCGAACGACACGCTGAGAACACGAGCCTCCCCCCGGCCGCTCGGAAAGAGCGCGTGGGGCAGCGAGGCGTCAAGATAGATGCTGTCACCAGCGGCCAGCACGATCAGTTCATCGCCGTAGATGATCTTGAGATCACCGTCAATGACGTGGAGAAAACGCTCACCGTCGTGATGGTCCGGGCTCTTGCGATTGCCCGTGCCGGAGATATGAAGCATCACCGGCTCCATCGCCCGCCGCTGCCAGGCATCCGCCAGCGGCTCGGCGATCATGCCGCTGCGGCCGTTGCGGGCCGACTTCTTCGGATTCTCTCCCCGCCGAGCGACCACGAAGCGAGGGGCCGCCGAGAGGCCCGCCACGAGGTCGTCGACACCGCATTCGAGAACCTCCGCCAGCCGCACGAGCCCCTCCAGCGAGGGCGCCAGCAGACCGTTCTCGATCTTGGAAAGCCAGCTGACCGTGAAATCGGTCCGCGAGACGACCTCTTCCAGGGTCAGGCGGCGGGCCAGCCGGGCGGCTCGCACCCGGCGTCCGAGATCAGCGAGATTGGGAGTTGAGTTCATGGAAGGAACTCTACCCCCGATCGAGGCCCTCTTCAAGAGGGAGAACGGAGGCTCGCTAGGCGCCGGGTCGGCGGAAATGCCGGTAGGCCTGGAGCACGTCGTAGAGATCCGACGAAACCGTGATCTCTTCGTCGGCGAAATCCTTGAGCCAGGTGCGGTCGCTGCTCACCGCGTCGGCAAGCAGCGGGAGCACCTCGCCAAGAGGCACCTGCACGCCGCCGCGGGTTTCAGGTAGCGTGCTGTAGGCCACCGTCTCAATTTCAGGCTCTGTGTAGAGCTTCAAACGTCGCATCGCCATGGCACTCACTCCCTTGGCCTGGGACTTCCGGCGGAGCCGGCCCGGCATCCTGACGGGCCTCGACACACCTTTTCTGGGTATCGGCATTGGCGGCGGCTCGATGTGAACGAATCCGCCGGCTATGCCGAATTTGCCACCTCCGGCGACCGTCAAACGGTCAGCCTGGTCGGGCGGGGCAGGATGGGGAACCGGGCTCAGCCGGCCTGCCCGTTGCCGGTCTTGAGCCGGTCGATCCGGCCGGCGCGATAGGCCTCACCGATGCTCTTGGGAACCAACGCCTCGGCCTCCAGCAGGCGGGCCCTGTTCTCCGAGACGGCCGCCTTCATCTCCTGCTCGCGGGCGATGGCGACGCTGCGGCGTTCCTCCGCCTTGGCCCGGGCCACCCGGGTGTCGGCCTCAGCCTGGTCGGCCTGCAGCCGAGCGCCGATATTTTCCCCGACCTCGATGTCGGCGATGTCGATCGAGACGATCTGGAAGGCCGTCTGGGCGTCGAGCCCTCGATCGAGCACCGCCTTCGAGATCGTGTCGGGATGCTCCATGACCTCGAAGTGGCTCTCGGCCGAACCGATCGACGTGATGATGCCCTCGCCGACGCGGGCGATGATCGTCTCTTCGGTGGCCCCGCCGATCAACTGTTGCAGATTCGTCCGCACGGTGACGCGGGCCCGGATCCGCAGCTCGACGCCGTTGCGGGCGACCGCCGAAAGGGTCGTTTTGCCGCTGCTCGTCGCCGGGCATTCGATCACTTTCGGATTGACGCTCGTCTGCACCGCATCGAGCACGTCGCGGCCGGCCAGGTCGATGCCGCAGGCCCGGTCGAAGTCGAGGTCGAGATCAGCCCGTTGGGCGGCGATCAGGGCCCGGATCACCCGCGGCACGTCACCGCCGGCCAGATAGTGGGCCTCGAGTTTCTTCGATGAAAAATCACCGAGTCCCGCCTGGGTGGCCATGATCTTGGCCTGGACGATTGTGCGGGCATTGACCTTGCGGAGGCTCATCCCGAGCAGCTCGAAGAAGGTGACCCGGGCCGTCGACCAGTAGGCCTGGAACCAGAGCTGCCCGTAGTTGAACAGCAGCAGCAGCATCGTCAGGGCGACGATGCCCAGAAGAATGGCGGATCCGAAGACAAGGATGTTGGGCTGGTCGTTCACAGGTCGGCTCCTCGAGGTCCACGCAAGCCTAGTTCGCATCTCCGGCCGGGGGAAATTGCGGCTTTCCCTGGGGCTATCCCTCGATCCAGCCGCCGCCGAGGAGCTGGTCGCCGGCGTAGACCACCGCCGGCTGGCCGGGGGAGATCGGCCCCGGGGAAGCCTCCGGGCCGCCGCTGAAGCGGGCCCTGAAGCGAGCGTCGCCAAGCGGCGTCACGACCGCCGGGGCGGCCCTCCGCTGGGCGCGGCACTGCACCTGGGCCTCCCAGGGGCCTGCCGGCGGCGGGACGAGCCAGCGGACGTCGCCGGCGACCAGTTCCGTCTCGGGCACCTCCTCGCGGGTCCCGACCACGACTCGCCTGGCATCCGCCTCGATCCGAATCACGTAGAGCCGGCTGCCGGTGGCGATGCCCAGCCCCTGCCGCTGGCCGACGGTGAACTGCTCGATGCCCCCGTGCCGGCCGAGCACGCGGCCGCCGGTGTCGACGATCTCACCGCCGCGGGAGCCTCCCAGCCGCGCGGCGACCAGCCGGGCGTGCTGGCCGGGGGGCACAAAGCAGATCTCCTGGCTGTCGGGCTTGTCGGCCGTCACCAGGCCCAGCGATTCCGCCCGCTGGCGGACGTCCGGCTTGTGCAATCCCCCGACCGGCAGGAGCATCCGCCGCAGCCTTTCGGCCGCGATATCAAACAAGACGTAGGACTGGTCTCGATCGGCATCGATGCCGCGGCAAAGCGACGGCCGGCCGTCGCGGTCGACCGTCAGGCGGGCGTAGTGGCCGGTGGCGACGTGGCTGGCTCCGATGGCATCGGCATGGTCGAACAGCCGGCCGAACTTCAGCCAGGCATTGCACCGCACGCAGGGGTTTGGCGTGCGACCACGGCCGTACTCTACGGCAAAGTCATCGATGATCCGCTCGAAGTCATCGGTCAGGTCGAGCGGATAGAGGGGGATCCCCAGCCGGTCGGCGACCCGCCGGGCGTCGAGGGCGTCGGCGGCGCTGCAGCAGCCCTGGTGCCCGGCGGCGGCCACGACCGGCAGGCTGCCGGCGGCGGGTGGGGGCAGGGCCGGGGCCGCCTGCCGCATGAAGACCCCCACGCAGTCGTAGCCCTGATCGACCAGGATCGCGGCGGCGACGCTCGAGTCGACGCCGCCGCTCATCGCGACGACGACCCGCGGCCGGGCTTGGCCCGCGGTTTCGGTGGTCATGGCCTCGGCAGTCATGACCTCAGTATTGCAAGACGCTCTCCACCCGGTGCGGTGCCAGCCGCTCACGGCCTCCGAGGGCCTCGATCTCGACGAGGAACGAGCAGCCCACCACCTCGCCGCCGGCCGCCTCGACCAGCCGGCTGCAGGCGGCGGCGGTGCCGCCGGTGGCCAGGACATCGTCGACCACCAGCACCCGCGCCTTGGCCGAGAGCACTCCGGCGTGCATTTCCAGCCGGTCACGGCCGTATTCAAGATCGTAGTCGTGGGCAATTGTATCAGCGGGGAGTTTGCCGGGCTTGCGGACCGGGATCACGCCGATGCCGAGTTCCAGGGCCAGCGGCGCGGCAAACAGGAATCCCCGGGCCTCGACGGCTGCGATCGCGTTGAGCCGCTCTTCCCGCCAGGGCTCGACCAAGCGGTCGATCGCCTCAGTGAGGCCTTCCGGGTCGGCCAGCAGCGGGGTGATGTCACGAAACAGGATGCCCGGCTTGGGGAAGTCGGGGATCGGGCGAATCAACCGGGAGAGATCCATGGGGTGGAATCCTGCGGAGGGTCGGAGGATCAGGCGCCGCGGCGGAGCCGCAGGGTGGCCCGGGGTACGGCTTCGAGTTCGAGCGCCAGGCTGGCGAGCGTTTCACTCTCGATCTGCCGAACCCGCTCCCGAGTGAGGCCCAAGACCCCGCCGATTTCCTTGAGCGTCATCGGATCACCTCCCCCAAGTCCGAAGCGGAGCTTGATAATCCGGCTGGCCCGCTCATCGAGCTTTTCGATCCGGTCGAGCACGTGCCGGAGCGTATCTTCATCGAGCATCACGTCCGCCGGGCAGCGGGCGTTTTCATCCATGACCAGCTCCCCGAGCGACCAGCTCCCGTCGGCCGATTCCGCCTGCGGGGAGGCCTGGTGGACATGGATCGCCTTCTTGACGATCGAGAGCTTCTTGCGGGCCAGGCCCAGCATCCGGGCCACCTCCTCCGGTGTCGGTGTCCGACCGAGCACCTCGGTGAGTCGGAGGGTGGCCCGCCGCCACTTGGAGAGCAGCTCGACCATGTAGGCCGGAATCCGGATCGTCTTGCCGGAGTTGATCAGCGCCCGCTTGATCGACTGCTTGATCCAGTAACTGGCGTAGGTGCTGAAGCGGGTGCCCATCGTGGGATCGAAGCCCTCGACGGCCCGCAGGAGGCCGAGGTTGCCCTCTTCGATCAAGTCGGGAAGCGGCAGGCCTCGATTGGCATAGCCCCGTGCGATGTTGACCACCAGGCGGAGGTTGGCCCGCACCATATGGTCCCTGGCCAGGGCGTCTCCAGCCTGTACGCCCCGGGCAAGGTGCTTCTCTTCGTCAGCGGTCAAGAGCGCCGTTTGGTTGATGTCCCGGAGATAGGTCTCGAGGGGATTCTGAACGGCGGACGACTTCTGACCGGCGGACGCCTTCGGACGACGGGACGGTTTGGGCATGGAATGGATTCTCGAGACAGACGTGGAACAACACAGGCGACGCAGAGACCGCCGGGGCGGCGAATGACACCCGGCGACGATGCGGAGCCGACGACACCCGGCCTGCACATGGGTATCGACGGCGGGCGGCGGCGACTGCACAAACCCGTCCGGAAAGTCGTGACGTGCGGCCTTTAGCGGGTGTGCGGCGCTTGGCCGGGAAGCGGAGGCCGTCCCCGTGTTGGGGACGGCCTCCCTGCCAGATGGAAACCTCGCCGGGTCCATGCAGAGTCGTCGCGGCGACACGATCACCGCCGCGGAAGCTGGCCACCGGGGGTGAGCTCGTCGATGATCTTGGGAATGTAGCGGGCCAGGACCTCGGCGAGCTGGTTCTGATCGATGTTTCGTCGCCGGGCCAGCTCCTCGAGTTCCCGGCGGCCGAAGGCATCTTCGATCTGCCGCCGCTCGACCGGCTTGTTGGGCCCGCTGCGAACCCAGGAGTCGACCTGTTCCCGCATCCCCTTTTCCTCAAACTGCCGAACCACATCGGGCAGCTTGGCCGCCCCGCCGCCGCCGAAGATCTGACCGAGAATATCGCCGAGGTCTTCCGGCGATGGCAGGCCGGGGGGCGGCGGCTTGGGTTGCGGTGCCGGTTGCCGGGGGGCTGCCTGCGGCGGTCCGCCGCCGGCGAGCACCTGCTTGAGAATCTCACTGAGAATGTCCATGAACGATCTCCACAGAAGAGGGCGATCAGCGGCCGCATCTCCGCCAGCCGGAGACACAAGCGTTGACCGGTCAGCAACACGCTACCAGATCGCCGGACCGGCCGCTCTTGCCGGCCGCAGGCCTTCGGTACCACCGCATCTGCAGTGGCGGCCTCGGCTCACGGCAGGGCGACCGATTCACCGCCCGTGCGGGTGCTCAGGGCCCGCCAGACAGAAAGGTCGATGTCGTTGCTGACCGCCTGCACCGAGGCATCCATCCGGGCCGCATTGACCACTCCCTGGTGGTAGCTTCTCGCGGTGATGGCAGCGAAGGTCCGGGCGGTCGCGCTCTTGCCCTCCTGCATCGAGTTGTAGTCGATGTCGTATTCCTGCCCGCCGCTTGCGAAGGGCACGCGGGTGTTGGGGGGAAAGGTCGTCGTAAAGCCCGTGTGATGGACGCGGCCGTCGGGCCACTCGGTATGGCCGGTGCAGGAGTTGGTGTCGGGGCCGAGCTTGGCCTGACCGCCGCCGGCGAGCCCGGCGACCGCGGCAGGATCGGCGGGCGGATTGTTCGGAGGAAACCCGCTGCCCGGGTCAGACGTGTTTCGCATGTAGGGCGTGAAGGCCTTGACCTCCGCCGCGCAGAGCGTCTTGCTCATCCCGTCGGAAACCTGCCCCGCCTTGAGATGCGAGTTGGGAAAGAAGACGCCGTTGCCGCCGGCGCCGGTGGCGGGGTCATAGACGAACCAGGTCCCGAAGTTGAAGCCGTAGTTGAGGGGATAGGTGAAGGGGCTGCCGTTCTTGATCCGCACCCGGTCGTTGGCCTCGCTCGGGCAGAGGAAGACCGGGATCCTCGTCTGCGGTACGCCACTGAGAGCATTGACGCCCTTGTCGAAAGCTTCTTCGAGGCTGACCTTCACCGCGGCGGTCCCCTCCTCGATGAAGGGGAGGATCCGGCCGCTGATTCCCCAGGAGCCGTTGTTGTTGGCAAAGGTGGTGCCGGGAGTGTGGATCATGCTCGGCGGCAGCCGCCGCGTGGTGCTCTCGTAGACGAGCGTCGCCAGGGCCAGTTGCCGCAGGTTCGAGGAGCAGCTCATCCGCCGGGCCGCCTCGCGGGCCCCCTGCACCGCCGGCAGCAGAAGTCCGATCAGCGTCGCGATGATCGCAATCACCACGAGGAGTTCGACGAGCGTAAAGCCACGAGCAGCGGGCCGGCATCGAGGTCGAGTTGTCATCGCGGAAAGCCTTCGTGAGGTGCTGTTGATGACGATACCTGGCCGAGCATCGTTTCTCGCGGTGAATCTTCCCGCAGCAGCCGGGGAAGTTTTCCGCACGGCCATGCAAATGCGGGTAACGGAGCGGGGAAAAGCCCAACGGCCCGCCGGCGAGCCCGGGAGAAGTGTCAGTGGTTGTTTGGTCGTGAACGCGGATTGGGCGGGTTGGTGGTGGGGAGTTATCCGGGCTTCCGGGGGCAGGGAAGGCTCAACGGCCCGCCGTCCCCCCGGCTCGCGCCGGGGGGCTTCTATGAGGAAGGGTCGATCGCATGAGGAGGGGTCGATCGCATGAGGAGGGGTCGGTCGGGGGCACGCGCAGAAGCCGGGGAATCTTTGCGCCTCAGAGTGGGCGTGCAGTCGGCCGAGCGAGCACCCTGTAGCAAAATCCCCCGGATTCGAGCATGTCACCGCCGGCCCCGGCACCCCTTGAGCGTGTCCCCACCGACCCCGGCACCCCTCGAACGTGTCACCACCGGCCTCGGCACCCCTCGAGCGTGTCCCCGCCGACCCCGGCACCCCTCGAGCGTGTCCCCGCCGGCCCCGGGACCCCTTGAGCGCCTGCCGGCCCCGGCTCAGTCGTCGATGCCGAGGGTCTTGAGCTTCGTGCGGAGGGTGGCCCGATCGAGGCCGAGGAGCTTGGCGGCGGCTGTCCGATTGCCGCCGGTGTGGGCCAGTGCCTCGCGGAGGAGGGTGCCTTCGAGCAACTGCACGGCCCGGTGATGGAGGTCGGGCTCAGGGAGTTCGGCAAACTCGTGGCGGGCGGCGGCCGACCATTCTTTGACCGCCGCGGCCACGCGACCGGCCGCCGCGGCAAGCCCCGAGCCGCTGGCTGTCCCGGGTTGCTTGGCCGGCTGCGGGAGATGCTCGGGCCGCAGGGTGCCCCCTCGGGAGATGATCGCCGCATATTCAACGGCGTGCTTGAGTTCCCGCACGTTGCCAGACCAGGGACGCCCGCGGAGGGCCGCGAGGAAATCGTCGGCCATGGCGGGCGGCGGGGCCGGGGGAGCCTGCCGCTGGCCGAGGCGGCCGGCGGCGTGGCGGGCCAGAAAATGACGGGCCAGCGGCTCGATGTCGTCGAGCCGGTCCGCCAGGGGTGGCATCCGGATCGGAAAGACCGTCAGCCGCTCGAAGAGATCCTCTCGAAAGCTGCCGGACGCGAGCAGTTCGCTCAGGTCAAGATTGGTGGCCGCGATCACCCGGACATCGACCCTTCGGGCGACCGCCTCGCCAACCCGGGTGACCTCGCCAGTCTCGAGCAACCACAGGAGCTTCACCTGGACATCGGGAGGCGCCTCCCCGATCTCATCAAGCAGGATCGTGCCGCCGGTGGCCAGTTCGAAGAGCCCGGCTCGCTCCGCGGTCGCCCCGGCAAAGCTGCCGGCTGCGTGGCCAAACAGTTCCGGCTCGATCACGCCGGGGGCGAGGGCGGCCAGGTTCGTGACCACCAGCGGCCGCTCCGAACGGGCCGAATGCGCGTGGATCGCTCGGGCGACGAGATCCTTGCCCGTCCCCGGGGGCCCGCTGATCAGGACCGGCAGGTCGCTGGCGGCCACCAGGGCCACCTGCTTGAAGACCTCCTGCATCGGCGGTGAGGAGCCGATCAGCGTGGCCTGGTCGGGCGGCTCACTCGATTCGGCCGCCGGCTCGGCTCGCGGCTGGCCATCGGCCAGGCCGCGAGCCACCACCTCGGAGACCCGCTCGAGGTCGAACGGCTTGACGAGGTAGTCGAAGGCCCCGGCCTCGACCGCCCGTACCGCGGTGTCGAGGTCGCCGAAGGCGGTCATCACCACGACCGGAACATCCCCGCAAGCCGCCCGGAGCTCCGGCAGGGCGGCGATCCCGTCGCGGCTGCCGAGGCGGACATCGAGGAGAATCACCCGCGGATCAAAGCGGCCGGCCAGGTCGACCGCGGCGGGAATGTCGGCGGCCAGGGCCACCTCATGGCCGTCGTCTTCGAGCAGCTCCCGCAGGCTCCAGCTGATGGCAGCCTCGTCGTCGATCACCAGAATCCGGCTCATCACTCAATCCTCTCGAGGTGGCGACTCGCGATAGGACAGCGGCAGGCTGATGGAAAAGCGGGTTTTCCCATCCTGATGCCGCCAGGCAAGCCTACCGCCGTGTTCCTCCGCAACGGCCCGGGCCACGGCAAGTCCCAGCCCGATGCCCTCGGGCTTGCCGGTGACAAACGGCTCGTCGAGTGAATCGGCCAGATGGGCCGGCGGCCCGGGGCCGTCATCGTCGACGGCCAGTTCGAGCACGCCGTCGCGGGTTCGCGCCGAGAGCGTCACGCGGCCGTCGCGGCCCGCCGCGTCGATCGCGTTGACGACGAGGTTGACGATCGCCGCCCGCAACGCCTCCCGCCGCCCGGTGAAGCGGGGCATCTCGGCCGGCAGATCGCAGTCGAGGCCGACCCCGGCATGATCGCGGCGGGGTCCGGTCAGCTCGCTGACCTCCCGGACCAGGCCCACCAGGTCGATCGGGCCGGCGGGTGTCGTGTCGGGGCGTCCCAGGGCCAGCAGCCCCCGCACTTCCTCCTCGAGAATGTCGAGTTGCCGGGCGGCGACGACGAGGCTGTCATCACCCGCGGCCTCGCCCGCCGGGCAGCGGCGGCGGTGGAGGTCGATGGCCAGGCGGGCTCCGGTGACGGCGTTGCGGAGTTCATGGGCAAAGCCCGCTGCCAACTGGCCGAGAAGCCGCTGTCGTTCGCCGGCGACCAGCCGCGTGCGGAGTTCGGCCAGGGCGGTGCTGAGCTGATCGACGCCGTCGGCCAGCCGGCCGATGTCATCGCCGAGCTGCCGGCCGCGGCCGCCGACCGCCGAGAGCTTCTCTCCGAAGTGTCCGGTGGCGATCCGGGCCACGTGCCGCTCGATCCCGATTATCCGGCGGGCGAGCCGGCTGGTCGTGATCAGGCCAAGCGGAACGAGCACGGCCAGGGTCGCCGCGGCGACCGCCACGACCGGCCAGCTCACCTCGAGCGTGGTAAAGAGGAGGCTGCGAACGGGGGTCAGCACCAAGACTGTCTCCGGCCGCACGCCCCGCGACCGGGCCGTGCCGACGTGGTATCGGATACCACCTGCCACAACGTTGTCGTCGAGACTGTCGGCGATCGCTGCCACACGACCAGCGGCCAAAACATCGCCGGGGAGGGTGCTGTAGCCCGCCTTTCGGGAGGCGGGATCCCAGAGCACGAACTCACTGCCGGTCAGCAATCGCAGCGTGTCGAGAATCTGGGGCGAGAGGGAGATCCTGGCCTCTTCCAGCGCGGCGGCCACCTGCTTCTGGCTCCGCCGGGCGGCGGCCAGCGACCGCCGGGTCGCCAGGAAGGCGGCGAAGGCGACGTTGGCCACGACCGCCGCCAAGACAAGCCCGACGACCGGGAGCACCAGCATTCGGAAGAGCGAGCGGCCGGGCGGGACGCGACCGGGCGTGAGAGCGGCCATGGCTGGATCCAAGATAACGGCCTAACGGGCCGACGCTGCCCTACGGGAGGATCCTCTCAGCCTACACCGGCACTGCCGGCATCGCCCGGGCGATACCGGCCCACCGCGCTTGCTGCGGCGTGTTAAGGTTGGGGTGCGGTTCGGTTCCACTCGTCATCTGTCAGGGAGTATCTCGCCATGCCAGCCCGCCTGTTCCTGGCTAGTCTCGTGGCTGCAGTTGTTTCCGGTTCGGCTGGGCCGGCAGCCGCCGAAAACGGATTCGGACTTGGCAACTGGGGCGGCAGCAGCATCTCAGTTGGGCGGGCCAACTTCTATGCCAACGGGCTGGTCTCCAATCGCGTCGGCCGGACGGAGTATTTCAACAACGGCCTTGTCGGCATGCGCTACGGCAACCTCACGCTCTACAACAATGGCCTCGTCTCGGGGCAGGGCCGGCGGAACACCTACTACAGCAATCTGGCCGTCGGTGTGCCGGTGCGACCGCAGACCGGCGGCCGCCCCGGCCTGACCGTTTACGGTGGCGGCTATCCCTATCCGCTTGGCCCAGGACCGAATCCCTTCGGTCCGGTGTCACGACAGCCCGTCGGGGCGGCCGCAGCCGGCAGAGCGGCAACGCCCTGGGCGACGACCCCTTGGTCGCGGACCCCCTGGGGCCGCTAGTTCACCAGCCGGCCGGAGCCGCAGCGGCCGAGGATGCGGTCGCGGCTGGTGCGAATCACCCGCTCGATCTGTTTGCCCAGGCGGCGTCCTTCCCGGCTGAATCGCCGGAGCCAGGCCCGCGGTGTCGCCGCTGCGAATGGCGGCGGGGCGGATGACGTCGGGGCGGAGATGGGAGCAGGCGGTTCCGGCGAACGCGCCGCCCGGAGCAACGCTTCCTGCCGCCGCTGCACCTCTTTTGCGAGCCTTGCGGCGAGGGTCACGGCCTCGTGCCGAGACTCTTCCAGCAGGCGGCGGAGTTCCGCGATCTCTGCATGGCGATCGGCGGTGTGCGCCTGGAGTCCGACAATGAGGTCGTTGGCGTCCCGAAGATGCCCCTGGGAGGCGCGCAACTCTGCGGCGGCAGCGGCCCGGGCCTCGGACAGCGCGGCAGCATGGGCTGCGGCCTGAGCGTTGGCGTGGGCGGTTGTTTCGCTGGCTCGCACCTGGCAGTCGATCGCCCGGCGTTCTGCAGCGGCCGCCCGCTGCCACTCCCTGAGGGCGAACGAGGCCATCTGCCCCCGGGCCTCCGCCAGGGCCGGCAGCGATGATCGCGAGCCGGCCCGCGAGCGGAGATCGAGATAGAGATCGAAGGCCTCCTCGTCGGTGGCCGCCAGGAGCCCGGCGCGGGAGGAGTCAGGATCTTCGACCATCAGGCCGGGCTTAAACCGCGAGGATCCCCCGGCGGCCTCAACGCCGAAGACCTCGCAGAGCCGGCTGGCGAACCACTCTCGATCAGCGGTCAGTTGGGCCGTTTCCACCAGCAGGCAGCGGTCCGGATGACGTTCATGAAAATCCCGGATCGCCTCATTGTATCGACGCCAGACCGCGATCGTCAGCGGGGGGTGAAGAGCGAAGGCAAGGTCGCCACGGCGGAAGAGTGAATCGATGACCTCCCATGGCCGTCGGAACAGCAGCAGGAAGCGGGCCTCGGGAACCGCCTCGGCCCAATGATCGAGAAAGAGCGTGGTTCGTGGCTCTTTCCAGCCCCAGGGGAGTCCCCGCGAGCGGCGGGCAGCGACCAGCCGCCGTGATTCGGGCCAGACGGCCGGCGGAACGGAGATCTCCCGTTGGGCGGTGAAGCCATCGGTGCCCAGGCCGTTGGCTGCCAGGATGTGGCGGTGAAAGGCGAGAATCTCGAGGTCTTCGAAATGGCCCTCGGGATTGCCCTCGCCTGGTCCCATCACGGCGTCGCCCAGATGAACGCCGCTGTCGGCCAGGATCGAAGCGGCCAGCGAGGTGCCGGAGCGATGCATCCCGGCGACGATGACGGCCGGTGGCACGGTGCTCTCCGAGGCGGTGACGCTCATGGGCTTGGTGCACGCCAGTTGGGGGCAGCCGCGGATCGACGGCCGCTGAGGTGACTGGGCCCCGTTGAGTCCGGCGGCCTTTTGGGGGCGAGGTGATACCGAACATGCAGGTCTGGGGGAAAGGCCGCTTGGATGGGAAAGTTGGCGGCCTGGGAAGGCGAGGGCACCCTCGCAATCTGACCTTGCCCCGCTGGTGGCGGATCCCTAGCCTCCGCCCCAAACAACGTCAGCCTCCAGAACCGCTCGGATGGGCCGCGTGGGGGGTGATTCACCAGCACAGTCTTTCGCATCGAAGGGGCGCGAGCGATGAAGTTTGGTCGGTCGGTCGGCGTGGTCAGTCAGCGGATTCCCGGGCTCGGTGCGGCGGTGCGGCGGATTCAACTGCACCTCCGGAGGCGCCGGGCGGAGCGCCGGCTGCGACGGCTCTCGCTCGCCGGCCAGATCGTGCCAGGCCCGAAACACATGGCCGGATGGGCGGCCACACCCACCGAATACGCCGCCTGGATCGCGACGGTGGAGATTCCCCGGGAGCGGCTCCGATCGCCTGATGCTGGTGCTGCGGACACGACCAGCGAGCCGTTTTTCAGCGTCCTGATCCCGGTCTATCGGGTGAAGCCCGAGTTTCTCCGGCGGACGCTCGATTCCTTGAAGCACCAGCGGTTCACTCGCTGGGAGGCCTGCATCGCCTGCGCCGATCCAGGCAGCGACGAGACCCGCAGGCTCCTCGAGACTTATGCCTCCCGCGACAGCCGCTACCGCGTCGAGTTTCTCGAGACCAATGGCGGTATCTCGGCCAACTCCAACGCCGCCCTGGCGATGGCCCGCGGCCCCTTCGTCGCGCTCCTCGACCACGACGATGAACTCGCACCCTTCGCCCTCGAGCGGATGCACGAGGCGATCGAGGCGGAGGCGGAGGCCGACTTTCTCTATTCCGACAAGGACAGCATCGACGAGAACTCGACCCTCCGGCAAAACGCGCTCTTCAAGCCCGAGTGGAGCCCCGAGATTCTCTTTTCAGTGAACTACCTGACGCATTTCAACGTGATGCGGACGAGCCTGGTGCAGGACCTGGGCGGCTTTCGCAGCGAGACCGACGGGGCTCAGGACTGGGACATCTTCCTGCGGGTCTGCCACGCCGCCCGTCGGATCGTGCGGGTACCGGGGGTCCACTACCACTGGCGAATCCATGCCGCCTCGACCTCGACGGGCATCGCTGCCAAGCCCTATGCACTCGAGGGCCAACTGCGGGCCCTGGAAGACCATGTCGCCCGGCTCGGCCTGCCTGCCAGGATTCTGCCCGACGACGACTCGGGCTTTCATCTTCGCTGGCTGGGCCAGACAGGCCAGTCGGCCCATCTGATCGTCGACGGGTATGCCGCAGAGCCCGAGGCGATCCAGCGAGCGACCAGTCTGGCAGCGGCCGCCCAACCCCGTCGAGTGACGCTCGTCTGCGAGCCAGGCGTCGCCGAGGCGGTCAGCGGAGGACTCGAGCCGGGGGTCGAGGTGGTCAGTGGCCCGGAGCGGGACCGGATCACGATCGTCAACCAGCTGGTGACAAGCGACCTCGGGCAGACCCGCGCGGTCGTCTTGCTCTCGGCCGCGGTAGCCGATCTGTCGGCCGGCTGGCTGGGAGAGCTGGCCGGCTGGGTCACCGGCCACCCCGAGATCGGCTTTGCCAGCGGGCTGGTGCTCGACGCCGAAGGGACGGTTGTCGAGGCGGGCCTGGTGGTCGATCGGTTTGGGACTGGTTCCCCGATGTTTCGGAGCAGTCCGCTGCGGCAGTGGGGCTGGTTTGGCGGACCGCTCTGGTATCGAAACTGCACGGCCGCCACGCCCTGGGCGCTGGCCTTCAATACGGATGATTGGGTGGCCGCCGGCGGCCTTGATGAGCAACTCGGCTGGCAGTCGGCCTGCGTCGACCTCTGTCGGGCCATCGGTCGGGCGGGGAAGCGGGGCGTGGTCGATCCACACGCCCGCATCGCGCTGCAGCCCGGGCCGCTGCCCCCGGTTCCCGCCTTCCACGACAGCCTCCGCGACGATCCCTACTTCCATCCGGCCTTTGCCTCGGCCGTCCCGCTGACGATGCGAGCGGGCGATCCCGAGACGATCTTCGGCCCGCCGCCTGTCCGGCGGATGCCCAAGCTCACGCTGCCCCGGTTGGCCTGGCCAGCCCGCGCAGGGGGCGGTGCGGCAGCCGCTCCTGGCAGCTATGCCGCCGATGCGATGGCGCTGGCCGGCATCAACACCTGCACGCTGGCCGATCTACGGGCCCCCCAGCAGCATCCCGAGCGGGTGGGGCGGGGCGTCGGAGCGGGCTGGTGCAACTGGTACCTCCCGCCGTTTGACAACCCGTACTACGGCGGCGTGATGACGATTCTGCGGTATGCCGAATACCTCAAGCGGGAGCAGGGCATCAATCAGCGGTTTCTGATCTGCGGGGGCTGCGACGCGGCGGCCCTTGCCGAGAAGATCACGGCCGCCTTTCCGGCCCTGGCTGGCTCGACGGTGCGACCGCTCGATTCTGCCGAGGCGATCCAGACGATTCCAGCGGCCGATTATTCGGTCGCCACGCTCTGGACGACCGCCTACGTCCTGCAGAAGGTGCGAAATACCGGCCTCAAGTTCTACTTCATCCAGGACTGGGAGCCGCTCTTCTATCCCGCCGGCTCCACCTCGGCCCAGGCCGAGCTCACCTACGACTTCGGCTTCTACGGCATCGCCAACACGCGAACCCTGCGGCGGCTCTACGAGGAAGAGCATGGCGGGCTGGCGACCCACTTCGCTCCCCAGATCGACCCGGCGGTCTTCCATGGCAGCCCGCTGCGATCCGGAGCGGGGCCCAAGCGGCTCTTCTTCTACGGCCGCCCGGGCCATCCCCGTAACGGCTTCGAACTGGCGGCAGTGGCGCTCCGGGAGCTCAAGGAACGGCTCGGTGATCGGGTCCAGATTCTCTGCGCCGGCTCCCCCTGGGATCCGCGGAAGTACGGCCTCGATGGCGTGATCGAAAGCCTGGGCCTGCTCCGCTACGAGGAGACCGCCGAACTCTACCGCTCCTGCCACGTCGGCTTCGTGATGATGATGACCCGGCATCCGTCTTATCTGCCATTCGAGTTCATGGGCTGCGGGGGGCTGCTCGTCTCCAACGACAATCGGGCCAACCACTGGCTGCTCGAGGATGGCCGCAACTGCCTGCTGGCCCCGCCGAGTGGGCCGGCGATCGCCGAGCGGCTGGCCTACGCCGTTGAGCACTTCGACGAACTCCTGCCTGTCCGTCGGGCCGGCTGGGAAGTGATCCGACGGCGGCACTCAGACTGGGATGCCGCCTTTGCCGGCGTCTGGGACTTTATGGACGGGCTCGCGGAGCCGTGTGCCCGTCGTACCGCGTAACACGTTCCGGGCCAGGCCCGGTCGTTGACCCATGAGCACTTCCATCGCGGCCCCCTGCCAGCTCGCAGCCGTGCCGGTCGATCCCGCCGAGACCGTGATCCTTCAGGCTCGCGACAGCGTGTTTGGCGATC
>CALGAS010000618.1 GCA_937959175.1 uncultured bacterium
GCGTACGGCCCGGGCAGCGATCACCAGGGGGCGATCACCATGCATGCCTTCGGCGATACCCACGTGTCGCAGGTCACGGCTGATGTCGATCCTGCCGTGTACCTCGCGATCTGCTCCCGCAATGGCCAGGAATCTGCCGCCTTGCAGGAGTAAATCTTCGCTCGGTCGTTTTCGGCATCATGTTCAAGAGGGCCGCCGCCGGATTGTCCGGCGGCGGCCCTTCGCTTTTTACCCGGTGTGGCAGCGGGTATCCTAAGGACATAGTCGCTGTCTCGTGGCCTCGGTCTTCAGCAGAGCGGATGGTAATTTCTCACACTTTGTTTCCCGCCACCCAACGCACCCGTCCGGATCCGAGACGTTCGTCCCATAAGGAGCCCCGCATGTCCGGCAATGATCCCACCTCCGTCAGCCTCTCCCGCCGCACCGCCCTCCAGTCGGCCGCCGCTGGCGCCGCCACGCTGGCATCCGTCGGCGGAGCCCATGCCGACAATCCCTCCAGCGACACGATCAAGGTCGGCCTGATCGGCGCCGGCGGCCGCGGCACCGGCGCCCTCCAGCAAACGCTCTCGGTGCCCGGCTCGAATGTCAAACTGATGGCCGTCGCCGACGCCTTCCAGTACCGGGTCGACAACGTGCTGCGGGCCGTCGAGAAGATGCAGGACAAGGTCGACTGCCCGGAGGAGCGGCGATTCACCGGCCTCGATGCCTACCGCAAACTGATCGAGCTCCCCGACCTCGACCTCGTGATCCTAGCTACGCCCCCGGGCTTCCGCCCCTATCACTTCGAGGCGGCGATCAAGGCGGGCAAGCACGTCTTCATGGAAAAACCGGTCTGCGTCGATTCCTACGGGGCACGGCTGGTGATGGAGGTCGCCAAGCTGGCCGATGAGAAGAAGCGGAAGGTCGTCGTCGGCCTTCAGCGGCGGTACGAGAACCGCTACCGCGAGACGATCGCCCGAATCCGCGAAGGGCTCGCTGGTGACATCATCGGCGGCCAGGTCTACTGGAACGGCTCCGGCATCTGGTATCGCGACCGCAAGCAGGACCAGAACGAGATGCAGTTCCAGGTCAACAACTGGTACCACTTCAACTGGCTCTGCGGCGACCACATCTGCGAGCAGCATGTCCACAACATCGACGTGGCCAACTGGGTGCTCGGCGGTGACGGCGTGCCTCAGGGCTACCATCCCGAGGCGGCCTACGGCGTCGGCGGGCGGCAAGATCGCTCCAAGAATAGCGAGATCTACGACCACCACTCGGTCAACTTCTCCTTCCCGCGGGGCGTGCGGATCGCCAGCCAGTGCCGGCAGTTCCCCGGCGGAGCAAACCGGGTCAACGAGGAGTTCCAAGGGACGAAGGCCTTCGTGAGGATCGGGCAGATCACCGACTACGACGGCAAGGTGCTCTGGAAGTTCGAGGGGCCGAATCCCAACCCGTACCAGGTCGAGCACAACGAACTGCACGACGCGATCCGCAACGACAGGCCGCTCAACAACGCGTATTACGGTGCGACCGCGAGCTTCGCGGCAGTCCTCGGCCGGCTGGCCACCTACTCCGGCAAGCCTCACGACTGGGCCAACGCCCTCGCGATGGACTACCGGCTGATGCCCGGTGATCCGACCTGGGAATCGACGCCCCCGGTCCTGCCCGACGCCGAGGGCAGGTATTCCGTTCCGATGCCGGCGACCTACAAGGTCGTGGACGTCACGAAGATCGGGACCTCATGATCGTCGGAGTGCCCCGGGAGACCAAGCGGGACGAATACCGCGTTGGCCTCCTGCCGGTGGGAGCCGAGGAGCTGGTGCGGGCCGGCCACGAGGTGCTTGTCGAGCAGGCGGCAGGTGTCGGCTCGGGCCTCCCAGACGAGGCCTACACTGCTGCCGGCGGCCGGATCGTCGAGACCGCCGAAGAGGTCTTTGCCGGAGCCGACCTGATCGTCAAGGTGAAGGAGCCCCAGCCTCCCGAACTCAGCCTGGTCCGGCCGGGGCAGGCCGTCTTCACCTACTTCCACTTCGCCGCCTCGCGATCGCTCACGGAGGGCTTCCTGGCGGCGGACGCGACGGCCGTCGCCTACGAGACCCTCCGCGACCCTGCCGGGCGGCTGCCGCTGTTGATCCCGATGAGCGAGGTGGCCGGCCGAATGAGCATCCAGGAGGGCGCCAAGTATCTCGAGAAGCCCCAAATGGGCCGGGGCATTCTCCTGGGGGGCGTGCCTGGTGTGGCCCCGGCCAACGTGCTCGTGCTCGGGGCCGGCACCGTCGGAGCCAATGCCGCCAAGGTCGCCGCCGGTTTCGGAGCCAACATCGCCCTCCTCGACACGAGCCTCGAGCGGCTCCGCTACCTCGACGACGTCACGCCGCCCAATATCGACTGCCTCTATTCCGACCGGCACACGATCCGCGAGCGGCTCGGCTGGGCCGACCTCGTGATCGGGAGCGTGCTGATCCCGGGAGCCCGGGCGCCT
>CALGAS010000619.1 GCA_937959175.1 uncultured bacterium
CCCCGGGCAGGGCTCGTCGCCTGGCCGCTGGTCGGCATGCTGGCCGGAGAGCCGCTCTGGGGGCTTGCGATGGCGATCTTTTGCGTGCCCGCAGCCATCGGCGAGCGATGACGGCTGGCACGGGATAGAATACCGAGACGGGGTATGACGGTGGCCGCGGGCGGCAGCGACGTGATGAGAGACGAACACATGAAACAGGTGCGACCACGACGAGCGACCTCAATCCGCGATGCGGCTGCTGGTTATCAGTCGGCAGTCCCTCCCTCGCTGCGGATGGTTTTCATCATTTTCCTCACAGCGGTTAGCAGCGGACGCTCAGCCAGGCTGCATGCCGATCCCCCGCCGTCGGTCACTGATGACGTGGTCGCAGAGACGCCGGCGGAGGCCGAGGCGAAGGAAGCCGATCTGCGGATTCGCTACGCACTGGCCAGGCTGCGACTGGCCGAACTCGACCTCGAACGGGCCCTCGCGGCCAATCAGCAGTTCAAGGGGGCCGTCGGCGAACGCGAGATCGCCCGCCTTCGTGATCACATCCGGCTGCTGGAGCGGCAGGTCGAGATCACCCGCGAGCAGCCGCGGACCGCCGCCCGGCAGGCGACGATCGCCGCCGCCGAACTGGCCCTCGACACTGCGGTGGCCGACCTGGAGGCGGCCCGCCGAGCCAACCAGCGGGTCAAGGGGAGCGTCAGCGGCATCAATATCGAGCGGCTCGAGACGCGGGTCGAGTTGGCCGAAATCCGCGTCGAACTCTGCCGCAATCCGGCCTACGAACTCTCGCTGCTCGACGAGATGCAGTGGAACATCGACCAGCTGACCGACCAGATGATCGACCTGCGGCAGCGGGTCGAGGGGCGGGGTAACGCCGACTTCGGGCAGCCCGACTGACACGGGTGACCGCCAGCCTCAGCCGCGGCCAAGCAGTTTCTCGAAGGCGGCCTCGTCGATCACCGCGACGCCGAGTTTCGTCGCCTTGGCGAGCTTGCTGCCGGCCTCGGCCCCGGCCACCAGGTAGTCGGTCTTCTTGGAGACGCTCCCCGATGCCCGGCCGCCGGCCTGGCGGATCGCTGCCTCGGCTTCCTGCCGGCTGAATCGCTCGAGCGTGCCGGTCACGACGAGTGTCTTGCCGGTCAGCGGACCCTCCTCGACCCGCTCGGCGGCCGGCACGTCGAGCCGCACGCCCGCCTCGCGAAGCCCGTCGATCGTCGCCCGGCCATAGTCGCTCGCCAGCCACCCATGCACGCTCGCCGCGATCACCGGCCCGATTTCGGGGATTGCGGCCAGCTCCTCCTCGGAGGCGGCGGCGAGCTTTTCGATCGTGGGAAAGCGGCCGGCCAGGAGGGCAGCCACCCGCGGGCCGACGTGGCGAATCGCCAGGGCATTGAGCACCCGCACCAGCCCCCGGTCCTTGCTCTGCTCGATCTGCTCGACGAGCGCTGCGGCCGACTTCTTCCCCATCCGCTCCAGTGGCTCAAGCTGGGCGGCCTCGAGCGCGTAGAGGTCGGCATACTGCCTGACGAGGCCGCTCGTGACGAGCTGCTCGACGAGCTTGTCGCCGAGGCCCTCGATGTCCATCGCGCCGCGGGAGGCGAAGAATCGAATCCGCTCCCGGCAGCGGGCGGGGCAGTCGACGTTGGGGCAGCGGATGTAGACGCCGTCGGGATCCTTGACGAGCGGGGTGCCGCACTCGGGGCACTCGACAGGCGGATGCCAGACCGGCAGCCGTTTCGTACGCAGGTGCTTCTCCACGCGGACGACGTGGGGGATCACCTTGCCCGCCTTCTCGACGACGAGCACGTCGCCCACGCGGACGTCCTTCCTCGCCACCTCCTCGGCGTTGTGGAGGCTGGCCCGCCGGACGGTCGTGCCGGCCAGCTCGACCGGCTCGAGGTCGGCCACCGGCGTGACCGTGCCGCCGCGGCCGACCTGCACGCGGATCCCGGCCAGCCGCGTCGTCGCCTCGAACTTCTCAAACTTCCAGGCGATCGCCCAGCGGGGACTCTTGGCCGTAGCCCCCAGCAGCCGCTGCTGGGCGAAGTCATCGACCTTGATCACGAAGCCGTCGACCTCGAAGTCGAGATCGTGGAGCTCCTCGATCAGTTCGGTGCCCCGGTCGATCAGGAGGTCAAGCGAGTCGAAGACCTCCGTCCGCGGAGCGACCGGGAGTCCGGCGTTGACGGCCCATGCGTAGAGGGCTGTTTGGGATTCGATCCCAAGGCCGGTTTCGTCGCCCACCCCGTGGCAGAGGAACTTCAGCGGCCGGCTGCCGCATTCCCGGGGATCGAGCAGGCGGATGCTGCCGGCGGCCACGTTGCGGGTGTTGGCAAAGGGGGGCAGCCCCGCCGCGGCCTGCCGCTCGTTGAGCGCGACCAGGTCAGAGTTGGTCATGTAGATCTCGCCCCGGACCTCGACCAGCGGCGGCGGCTCGGCGAGGTCGAGCACCAGCGGCACGCTGTCGATCGTCCGTGCGTTGTGGGTGATGTCGTCGCCGGTGATGCCGTTGCCCCGGGTGGCGGCGAGCACCAGCTTCCCTGCTTCATAGGTGAGCGATACCGCCACCCCGTCGATCTTGAGCTCGAGGACGTAGCGGGCCGGGCGGTCGTCGCCCGCTTCGGCGAGCAGCTTGGTGACGCGGCGGCCCCAGGCCCGCAGGTCGTCGACGCCATAGGTGTTGTCGATCGACATCATCGGCAGGCGGTGCCGCACGCTGGCCAGGGCGTCGACCGGCTCATCGCCGATCCGCTGCGTCGGGCTGTCGGGCGTGACGAGTTCGGGGTGCTTCGCCTCCAGGTCTCGCAGCCGCTCGACGAGCCGGTCGTATTCGAGATCGCTGATCTCGGGGGCGGCCTCGACATAGTAGCGGCGGTCGTGATACCGGATCTGATCCCGGAGCCGGGCGATCTGCGTTGCGGCTGAGGCGGTCACGACGCGTCGGCCCCGGAGTCGGCCCCGGTGGCGGCATCAGCCAGGCCGGCCTCGCGGGCGGCCCGCTCGCGGCGGATCCGCTCGCCGGCGAGATGATCGACCCAGATCGCTCCCACCGTGGCGACCGCAAGGATCGCGATCTCGACCACGAGGATCATCGTGCCGTGGTCGTCCATCAGCCGGTCGAGGGCGTGCGGCTGATCGTCGCCCGGCTGGCCGCCGGCCGGCTGAATGCCCCTCAGCACCGACACGCAGTAGGTCGCAGCCGTGATCGTGAACAGAAAGCCGACGATCCCGAGCAGGGCGTAGAACGGATTGCGAGGGGGGCGTGGCATGGGGGCGGCTGTGGCTCAGCGGAGGACGACTGTCACACGAGAATACCAGCAGGAAAGATTCCGCAGGTTGCAAACCTGCAACGCACGCGCCCATAGAAGCCCCCCGGCGCGAACCCGTATTCCGGCGCGTCCTCGAGTTGGAAAAGGGTACAGGCACCTCGCTTCGCTCGGAGCCAGTC
>CALGAS010000620.1 GCA_937959175.1 uncultured bacterium
ACCACCACCTGGACGCTGCCCTGCTGGAACTAGGCCGAGACCCCGTCGCCGAGGTCATATGCGTTCCCCGAGCCGACATTGTCGAGATTCGTGAAGTCCACCGTGCCGGAAATCAGCGTGTAGGTGTCCAACGGCGTGCTCGAAGAGAGGCCGAGCAGGTCGTCGATTCCGAACTGACTGCCGGGAGTACCGGCGAAGAACGAGGCCGTGCCGCCGGAGATCGTGAGCGTGTCGGTCGTGCTGAAGACGAGGCTCGAGCCCGAGCCAAAGAGCAGGCTGCCCTGGATACTGCCGGCCCCGCCGACTGACTGTCCCGATCCCAGCGTGAGCCCTCCGCCGAGCGCCAAAAGATCGAGCGTGGCCCCTGCGGCGATGCTCAAGCCGGACGAGCCGGCCACCGCATTCGCCCCGCCCAAGGCGAGCGTGCCCGCCGACACGCTCGTCGGGCCGGTGTACGTGTTGGCGGCCGAGAGCAAAAGCGTACCGTCGCCGGACTTCGTGAGGCCGCCGGACGTGGCGGCACCGTTGGTGATCGGCACGCTGACGGTCAGATCGGTCGCGGTGGAACTCGTCACGTCGGCCACCGTGAACGTCCGCACGTGACTGCCGGTGGTGCTCGACAGCTCGACGTCACGGATGCCGAGCGTCCCGCCCGCGGTGTCTTCGGCGATCAGCGACGCGGCGGAGCCGGTCACTGTCACGCCGCCGTCGAGCACGAGCCGGCTGCCGAGAGTGTTCGCTTCGCTCCCGCGGCGGAGATTCAGCCGGCTGTTCTCGAGCGTGAGGCCTGCCGAGCCGACTGTCAGCGTCGTCACCGCTGAATCGTTGTTCCCGTAGACCGTGAAACTGTTGGCCTGCCCGATGATGCCGCCTGCGACCGCGGTCATGTTGGTGAGCGAGAGGCTGCCCACGGTGAGCGTCGAGCCGCTGTTGCCGACGAATCTGGCCCCGGAGCCGCCTTGATAGCTCATCGCCCCCGTGACGGTCCAGGTTCCTCCGCTGGATGTCGAAAACGATACGTTGCTGCCTGAGACCTGCAGTTGGCCGATCGTCTCGACGACGTTTGCCAGGCCCGTGCTCGGCGCGGTGCCGTTGAAGTGGCCGCCTGTGACCTGGACGACCGCCGTATCGGCGATCTGGTTGGAGCCCAGGAAGGTCACGCTGCTATTGTTGCTGATCGTCAGGTCGCCGCCGACGGCGTTGCCGCTCGACTTATTCAGCTGGAGCTGCCCGCCTGTGATGCTGGTCAGCCCAGACATCGTGTTGCCGGTCGAGCCGGCAAGCTCGAGCGTGCCCGCCGCCGCTTTGAACATCGTTCCTGATCCGCTGATCGTGCCGGAGTAGGTGACGCTGTCGGTTCGACGAAAACTCAGCGTGGCGTCGTTGACGATGTCGCCGGCGATTGCGCCGGTGGTGCCGACGTTGCCGACCGCCAGCGTGCCGGCGTTGATGGTCGTCGTTCCGCTGTAGGTGTTGTCGGCCTCGAGGATCAGTTCACCCGCGCCATCCTTCACGAGGCCGCCGGAACCGCTGATGCCGCCGCTGAAGACCACCTCGTCGGAGCGATTGAAGGCGAGGGTGCCGTTGTTGGTGACGTTGCCGAGGATGCTTCCCGTGGTGCCGCCGTTGCCGAGCGTTAGCGTGCCGTCGGAGATCGTGGTGCCGCCGCTGTAGGTGTTGGTCGCGGTGAGCCGCATCGTGCCGGGGCCGGCCTTCGTGATCCCGCCGGACGTGGCATCGCCGTCCGTGATCGCGATGGTCACAGCCAAATCACCCGCGTCGGAGCTGGTGACGTCGGCGACGGTGAATGTCCTCGTCACGGTGCCGGCCGTACTCGACAACGTCACGTCTGTGCGGTCTTCCGAGTTAAGCAGGCCGATCGTCGATGCGGCCGACCCCGACACCGTCACGTTGCCGTCGAGGACCAGCCGACTGCCCTGGCCGCTAGTACCAGGGTGAAACTTCAGATTGCTGTCAGAGAGTTCGAGCCCGCCAGCACCGACCGTGACGGTCGATTTCGTCGTCGGACTGTTGCCTCCGACGTAGAAGCCGCGGTTCACGAAAGGCGATCCGGACGTGCTGTTCATCCCCGTGACACGCAAACTATCGAAACTGATTGCCGAGCCACTGAAGCCGACGAAGCGAGTGTCGGCCGAGGAGGCCGTGCCGTCGATCAGGCCCGCTCCGCTGACCGTCCAGACGGAGGTAGTTCCAGTATTGAACTGGCCGGCCGACACCGTCAGGCTGTCGATCGTATCGGTGACGGTGCGGGCGTTGGTCGTGCCCCCGAACCCCGTGCCATTGAAGACGCCGCCGGTCGCGTTCATCGTCACGGCGGCCGTGTCGCCGATCTGGTCGTCGAGGTTGCTCGGCAACGTCACCCTTGTACCACTTCCGCTGACCGTCAGATCGCCGGGCACGGCCACGATGCCCGTCGACTTGGAAAGCGAGAGCGTGCCTCCGCTGACGGTCGTAGCACCGGCATAGGTGTTGGCAGAGGATCCCGAGAGCGTGAGCGTGCCTGTGCCGCTCTTGGCGATTCCACCACTGCCGCCGATCACACCCGAGAGCGTGTACGGCCCGCTTGTCACATTGATCTGCCCCGGCGTGACGGTGTCCGAGATCGTGACGGTGCCCGGGCCGGCCCCGGCGAAGAGGGCCGTGTCGCCGCTCTCGTAGGTCGCGCCGCTCCAACTCGTGCTATCGGGCTGGGTCCAGGTCATGTCGCCGCCGCCGTCCCAGGTGACGGTCGCCTGGGCATGTGCCGCGGCGGGCAGCATCGCCGCGACGAGCACCGCAAGGCTCAGGCGAACAGCCGCGGATCGAGGAAACCGTCGGGCAACCTTCGCGGTGACTACATGAATGGCTCGATTCATGGCTGACGTGCTCCCCGGTTTCCCTCTCGAATCGCTGTGCCGACCGCGGATCCGGTCGCCCGCCCGCTCCAGACCCTTCATTGGAGATTTTGGGCCGAGATCGCCGGGGAGGCTATTGGCAGAAGTGCCAATGCGGGCCGGAGAAACCGCTGCGTCCCCTGCTTCGCTTCCCCCGCAGCGGCGGCTCACGTGGACCGCGGGGGCCGCAGCAGGCCCCGTTCGAAGCCGCGGGCGACGGGCTGACGAGCCGCTACTCGCTGAGCATCTTGGCGACATGATCGACGAACCGTTCGAGGAGCTTCAGAGTCGGCTCACGATCAAGCGGCAATTCGTCAAAGGCTTCGTAGCGGTATTGCACCGAGAAATCCACAAGATCTCGAAGGACGTCAAACTCATCGGGAAACATGGGCTCCTGATCCGCGATGAGGTCGAATAGCAGATCGAGGTCGTGCGTCCTGGGGTATTCGATGCTGAGCCACTCGAGCCAAGCCTTCGCGGCCTTTTCCGTAGCCTGCTGGGCGTGGAAACCGAAGATCTCGTCGGGAAAGGCATCCTGATGATGGAGCATTCCGTGCACGGCCCTGAGATCGCGTCGAGCGATACGGATCAGCCGCATCGCCTCGTCATTCATGGCGGTAGAGCACCCGCCCCTCCCGCAAGGCCTGGCGGATGACGTGATTTGGCGACGTCTTCCAGCGCTCCACCTCGGCCCGGCTGTAGACGAGAACGTCCTTCGGTACTCGAAACCGCGAAAGTGCTCGGCGGATCTTTCTCAGTTCATCCCGACGGCTGCGTCCGGGGCCGAATGGCTCGGCCTCCACGACGAGGAGATCGATGTCGGAGTCGGCGGTCGCGTCGCCTCGGGCGTGTGATCCAAACACCACGACCTGCATCGGCCGCACCGTATCAACGATCGCGCTTGTCATATCGGCAAGCACGGCGGCATCCGTGTTCTTGATCATGAGAGGCTCCGCCAAGCATTGTACCCTTCGGGGCGCACCTCGTTCGTACCGCGATTTCCGTATGGAAAAGGGGACGCAGCCACTTGTCCCGTTTCCTTTTTCCGATCTGTCACGGGCAAAGCTTCGCCCGGCAGTCGTTCTGGCAGATGAAGGCAGAGGCGACTGGATATGGCCTGCCACCGGGACAGGCGGCTCACGCGGGCCGCGGGGGCCGCAGCAGGCCCCGTTCGAAGCCGCGGGCGACGGCCTGGGCGTTGTTGGCGGCCGCGAGTTTTTCCCTGACGGCGACGACGTGGGCCCGGGCCGTCCGCTGCGTGATTCCCAGGCGGGCACCAATCTCGGCGTAGGTCAGCCCCTCCCGGAGGAGCTCGAGCACCTCCATCTCGCGGGGCGTGAGCGGGCCGGTCGGCTCGCGGGCGGCCAGTTGGCGGGCCACCGCCTCGCCGATCGGGCGGCCCCCGGCGTGCACCTCCCGAATCGCCGCCACGAGCTCGTCATAGCGGGCCGCCTTGGTGACATAGCCCGCGGCCCCGCCATCCAAGGCCGCGACGGCGTCGTCGCCGTCGTCCGAGGAGGTCAGGACGAGCACGCGGGCATCTGGATACCGCCGGCGAATCTGGGCGAGGGCCGCGAGCCCGTGGAGGCCCGACATCGCCAAGTCGAGCAGCAGCACGTCGGGCCGATGCTCCTCCCAGAGCGCGAGGGCTTCGGCGCCATCGGTGCCCTGGCCGACCACGGTGAGATCCCGCTGCCGGCCGAGGGCCTCGGCGAGCCCCTCGAGAAAGACGGGATGGTCGTCGACGAGGACGAGCCGGATTGCCGGTGGCTTGGGCATGGGGTGGTTTCCCTGCGGGCCGGTGAGCGGGCCACGGGCAGCGACTATGACGAAACGCCCAGGCGGGGCACACTGGCAGTTGTGCCAAGGACCGGCGCCGCACCGGCCCGGGAGTCCGCCTCGGCGACCGGCACGCTCACGACCACCCGCGTGCCGCCACCCGGGCGACCTTCGATGGCGAGCGTGCCGCCGATCCGACGGGCCCGCTCCCGCATCCCGCGGATCCCGAAATGCCCGACGACCCGCTCCCGGGCGGTGAGGTCGAAGCCGGCCCCGTCGTCGGCCACCACCGCCACGACGCGGCCGTCCTGCTCGGCCAGCCCCACCTCCACGGCCGTGCCGCCGGAGTGCGCGAGGGCGTTGTGCACCGCCTCGCGAATGATCCGCAGCAGGTGATAGCGAGCCACCGGGGGCAGGCGGACCGGCCCGCCCGGCGTCGCCAGCCGGATCGGCAGCGCGGCCCTGGCCTGCTGCTCCTCGATCTGCTCGGCCAGGAGCGCCTCAAGCGTCCAGTGGGCACGGGCCGGATCGCGGAGATCCCAGACGAACTGCCGCGTCTCCGCCTGGAGCCGGGCGGCGAGCGATCGCTCCCGTTCCAGCAGGCTTCGGCCCTCGGGGTCGGCGGCGCAGCTGGCCGCGGCGTCGAGCCGGAGCGTGAGGGCCGCGAGCTCCTGTTCGAGCGAGTCGTGAAACTCGCGGGCGATCCGCCGCCGCTCCTCGACGGCCGCCTCGTCCTGGAGCTTCCGCTCGATCACCGCGAGCTGCCGGCCGACCTGCCGCTTGAGCAAGAATGCCCAGGTTGCGGCGAGCACTCCGGCGATGGCGGTGGCGGCGAGGGCCGCGGTGAGGAGCCGGGTGATTCGGGCCGGCGTCCACCGGGGCAACCCGGCGAGCATCGTCACGTCAGCGGCCGTCGCGGGTGAGAGCGTGTAGGCCGTCGGGCGAGCGCTGTAGCCGGATTCGTCGAAGGAGATGCCGCTCACCCGGCACACGCCCGCAACGCGAACCCTCGCTCCCGCCACGATCGCCGCGGGCAGGACGTCTGCGATGTCAACCCGGATCGCGAAGGGGCCCTGGCTGGCAACGAGCTGAGTGCCCTCGGGAGAGTCCTCCCGCTGGAGCACCTCGAGATCGGCCACGACCGGTTCGCAATCGGGTTTCCGGGCAGCCGCGGAGTCTGTCAGCCGGACGGGGGCCGGGAGCGGGCCGCGACCGATGATCCGCACGTGGCTGCGTTCGAGAAAGGCGGAAAAGACCCCCATCGCCGGAAAGCCGACCGCCGCCACGCGGTCGCCGGGACGGGGCTGCCGGCTCCTTGGCTGCCGCGGCTCGGCCTCCGCCACGTACATTCCCCGCTCGCCGTCGTGGAGAAACAGCCCGCCGCCACGCTCCACCGCGGTCACCACCCCCTCGATCCCGACCAGCCGGCCGAGGCCCAGGCGGCGGCCCACCTCGGTGAACGAGATGGCCGGCTCGGCGAAGGGATCAACCGGGGCCGGGTCGAGAATCGTGACGTCCTCCATCCCTCGACTGCGGAGGAAGGGGTGAATCACCTGCCGGCGGTCCTTGGTGTCGCCCGCCGCTAAGCCGGCCACCCGGAGCCGCGCATCGACCAGCGGCGGCGGCTCCGCGATCGGAAAATCGTCAAACCGCACCTCCACCTCGCGGTCGCCGCAGAGCAGCCGCAGCGTGGCGGTGGTCTCGCCAGTAGGAATGATCTCCCGACCGACGCCCTCGAGCCACACCCAGTCGTAGTGGAGCGAGCCGGCTGCCATGATCGCCGGGGTGATCGGCTTGGGCTCGGGAGCCGGGCCCTGCTCGAGGAGCCCGATCGATTGCGGGCGGATGCCGCCGATGAACAGGCCGTTGTGGGTCACGCCGCGCACCCGCAGCCGTCGCCCGGGGGCGACGCCGGAGGTTATTTTCGGCCCGTTGATGAACGTGGTGCCTGTCTCGTCCCGCAGGAAGATCGTGCCCGGGGGATCCTGGTAGGTGACGACCGCCTCCAGCGTGACCGGCCGCGGCGACTCTTCGGCGGGCGTGACGTGGGCGGCGACCGCCCGGGCCGTGGTAAGGGGCTCCGGGGCCGCCGGCTCGGCCGCACGGGCCCTCCCGGCGATCCACCCCGCGACGGCGATGGCAAGCACGATCTGCCGCACGAGCGATCCTCTGCGAAGGGAAGTCGTTCCCGACCGAGTATATCGACCGGCGGAGAGCGATCCCGCTGCCGCGGATCGGCCGTGGGCGGGCCCGGCAGGCCGGAGCCGCCCCGTGGAGCGACGACCGACTGGGCTGGGCTCGCTCAAGCGCGTCACGACCGCGACATCCTTCAGAGATCGCCCGCCGAACTGCCCAGGGGGGAAGCCGATCTCTAGAATGCGGCCGGTGCAACTAACCCATCGCAGCAGACCCATAGCCACTCGGATCGCCTGCCTGATGAACCAACCTCTCCTGATGCTCCGCCGCACGCCGCTGTTGTTGCTTTCGCTCCTCGTGCCGCTCGCGGCCGGTTCGGCCCGAGCCGAGTTGGTCGTCCACGTCAGCTCCGCCGGCGATGACGCCTGGAGCGGCGGCCTCGCGAGCCCAACCGCCGACCGTACCGACGGCCCGGTGGCCAGCCTGCGTCGGGCCCGCGACCGGGTGCGAGAACTCCGGACGGCCGACGGCGGCCGCCGCGACGAGCCCGTGCGGGTGGTAGTGGCCGACGGAACCTACCTGGTCGACGAGCCCCTGGTCCTCGGCCCCGAGGACGGCGGGACTGCGGCCGCCCCCGTCTCGTACGAGGCGGCGGCCGGGGCTCGGCCGGTGATCAGCGGCGGCCGTCGAATCACCGGCTTTCGCGCGGGCACCGGGGCTGACGCCGGTCTCTGGGTGGCCGATCTGCCGCAGCAAACCCCGTGGCGGTTTGAGCAACTGTTCGTGAACGGCCGCCGGGCGGTCCCGGCCCGCGAGCCTGACGTCGGCACCTTCGCGGTGGCGGCGGCCGAAGAGATCCCGCTCGATGCCTCGGGCCAGCCACTCTCGGCGGAGGCCCGGGAAAAACTGGGGCCCAAGGACCGACCCCAGCGGGCCCGGCAGACGGTGCAGCTGCCGGCGGCTGATTTCGCGGCCGTGGCCTGCCTGCCGCCGGAGGCGATCGGCGACGTGCTGCTCAACGTCTACCACAAGTGGGACGTCACCAAGCGGTTTCTGGAGGCCGTCGATCCGGCCGCCGAGCGGCTCATCACCAGTGGCGGCGGCATGAAGCACTGGAACCGCTGGGATGAGAAGTCGACCGTCACCCTGGAAAACGCCCGGGCGTTTCTCGACGAGCCAGGCGAGTGGTTTCTCGATCGCCAGCAGCGGCTGTTCTACAAGCCGCGGCCGGGCGAGAGCCTCGAATCTGCCGAGCTGATCGCGCCGGTATGCGACGAGCTGCTGACGATTCGAGGCGAGCCGGCAGCGGGCCGGTTTTGCGAGCATGTCTCGTTTTCGGGCCTCGCGTTCCGCCATGCCCGGCTG
Source organism: uncultured bacterium (assembly GCA_937959175.1). Classification (GTDB taxonomy): domain Bacteria; phylum Planctomycetota; class Planctomycetia; order Pirellulales; family UBA1268; genus QWPN01. The sequence goes on from CALGAS010000620.1 coordinate 8,175, forward strand.
CTCACGCCGGCCGGCGGTGTCGAGCCGGCCCAGGCGGCGGCGCCACTCGGGGCGGTGGTGACCGTCACCGGCGGCCGGGAGATCGTGTTTCGCGACTGTGAAATCAGCCGCGTTGGCCGCTACGGGCTTTGGCTGCGGGCGGGCTGCCGTGGCTGCCGGGTCGAGCGGTGCCTGGTCGAAGACCTCGGCGCGGGGGGGATCCGGATCGGCGAGATGGGCCCGGCGCGGGACGCCGCCCACGAGACCGCGGGCAACACCGTCGATAACTGCATCATCCGTCACGGGGGCCGGCTGTTCCCCTGCGCGGTCGGCGTCTGGATCGGGTTCAGTCCCGACAACGTCGTCAGCCACAACGAGATTTTCGACTTCTTCTACACCGGCATCTCGGTCGGCTGGCGGTGGGGCTATGCGGAGAGCAGCTGCAAGCGAAATCAGATCCTCGACAATCACGTCCACCTGATCGGCCAGGGGCTGCTCTCCGACATGGGGGGCATCTACACCCTCGGGCCCTCGGAGGGCACGGTGGTTCGCGGCAACGTGTTTCACGACATCGAAAGCCACTCCTACGGCGGCTGGGGGCTCTACACCGACGAGGGTTCCTCCGGCATCACCTTCGAGCACAACCTCGTCTACGACACGAAGTCGGGGGGCTTTCATCAGCACTACGGCAAGGACAACGTGATCCGCCACAACGTGCTGCTCGATGCCACCGACCAGCAGATCCAGGCGAGCCGCGTGGAAGACCATCGCTCGTTCACCTTCGAGCACAACATCATCGCCTGGCGGACGGGCAAGGCGATCACCGGACCGTGGGACAGGATGCAGACGATCACCGGCACCAACTGCTGGTGGAACACCGCGGGTGAACCGGTCCGCTTTCTGGACAAACCGCTGGCCGAGTGGCAGGCGGCCGGGCATGAACTGGGATCGATCGTGGCCGATCCGCTGTTTGTCGATCCGGCCACACGGGACTATCGGCTCCGGCCCGAGTCGCCGGCGATCGCCCTCGGATTCAAGCCCTACGATTGGTCGCAGGCCGGCGTCGTCGGCGACCCCGCCTGGGTCGCCCGGGCCCGCGAGGGCTGGGAGGCACCGGCCTCGCGGCCGTGAGCAGGCGGCAACGTCGCCGGCCGCAACGCGGCGACACCGTCCCAGGGCCCGTCCGCAAGATTCTTGCGCACCTGGTTAAACCACTCGAACCGCCGCCAGTGTCGCCCGCCCGCGGCCCGCCCACCGGCTGGGGCGAGGTCGTCCAGGTTCACGACGACCGCGACATCTTTCAAACGACGGATAGACGAACTGCCTGCGATCGACGTCCACAGCCTCTGAGCCGTGCCCGGCATTGTCCGACGGTCACCATGGAGGAACTCCCACATGGTGACGGTTGGATCATCGTCGGCGGGGTGAGGCGCCGCAGCCGTGTCGCGTGGCAAGTAAGGCTGGACGCCACTATAATTCCGTATTCAAGCCCTTGTCGGTTGACGTCGAGGCCGGCAGCGAGTGAGCATCGATTTTGGAGCGGAAGGTGCCACCTCCACCACGAGCGCAACAGCCGTATTGATCATGGAGCGAAATTCAGATGGCTACGATTCGTTTTGATCTTCCAGACAGTGTCGAACGGCATCTTGCCACATTGTCCGACAACGTGGACGCGGCCGCCAAGGAAGCTGCGGTCGTCGAGCTTTATAGGCAGGGGCAGTTATCCCATGGCGCACTGGCCGAGTGCCTGGGCATTTCACGCACAGACGTTGACGCTCTTTTGCAGCGACACGGCGTTACCGAGGATTTGACAACGGTTGCCGAGTTCCGTGAGCAGTTGGAGGCGATTCGTAATCGCCTTCGACGATGATTGTCGTTTGCGACACATCGCCCGTGAACTATCTCGTCCTGATCGACCGGATTGATCTGCTGCCACAGCTTTTCACGACGGTGGTGCTGCCGGCGGGTGTGTTGGCTGAACTGCAACACCCAAGGACTCCGCCGCGGGTTGCCTCATGGGCTCGCCAGTTGCCACCTTGGGTCCTCGTGATTTCGCCCAAGGGCCCGGTCGAGGATGTTGGCCTCGGCCGTGGAGAGGCGGAAGCCATCGCCATTGCGGCACAGGTCCACGCCGACGCGGTGCTGATCGATGAGCGCAAGGCGACGGTGGTGGCACGCGATCGAGGTCTCGTGGTCACGGGCACGCTGGGCGTACTTGCCTTGGCAGCCGAGTCGAAGCTCGTGAACCTCGAGGCCAGTATTCGCCGCCTTCTTGGCACGAACTTTCGAGCGTCACCGGCATTGATCGACGACATCCTTCGTCGGAGCTGATCGACGGACAGAGACTTTCATGTTTTAGGGCCTGGAACAC
>CALGAS010000621.1 GCA_937959175.1 uncultured bacterium
GCCCTTCCCAGCGGAGCGTCAGCCGGCCGTCGCCGGTGAACCGGCCGATGGCCGTCGCCTCCACGCCCTCGGCCGCCGCGATCGCCGCGATCTTGTTCCAGGCCTCCGGCGGTACCGCCAGCACCATCCGCTCCTGGGCCTCGGAGATCCAGACCTCGGTGGCCGAGAGCCCAGCGTATTTCAGCGGCACGCGGTCGAGGTCGACCTCGGCCCCGAGCGTGGCGGCCATCTCGCCGACGGCGCTGGAGAGCCCGCCGGCGCCGCAGTCGGTGATCGCATGGAAGAGATCATGCCGGGCCGCCTCGAGGACGAACTCGGTGAGCGTCTTCTCGTGAATCGCGTGGCCGATTTGAACCGCCCCCCCCGACTCGGTCTCGCTCTCGCTGGAAAGCTCGATGCTCGAGAAGGTCGCCCCGTGGATCCCGTCGCGGCCGGTGCGGCCGCCGGCGACCACGACCAGATCGCCCACGGCCGGGGCCGCCTCAGCATGACCGCGGGGCATGATTCCGACGGTGCCGCAGAAGACCAGCGGGTTGCCGAGGTAGCCGGGATCGAAGGCGACCGCTCCTGCAATCGTCGGAATGCCCATCCGGTTGCCATAGTCGCGGACGCCAGCCACCACGCCGGCCAAGAGCCGCCGCGGCGGGATCACGCCCGGCGGGATCTCGGCGGCGGGCGTGTCGAGCGGGGCGACGCAGAAGACGTCGAGGTTGGCGATCGGCCGGGCGGCCAGGCCGGTGCCGAGCACGTCGCGGATCACGCCACCCAGCCCGGTCGCAGCGCCGCCGTAGGGCTCGATCGCGGAGGGGTGGTTGTGGGTCTCGACCTTGACGCAGATATCGTGGTCGCCGTCGAAGCGGACGACGCCCGAGTTGTCGCGAAACACGCTCACGCACCAGTCGCCCGCTCCCAGCGACCGGCGAATCGTCTGGGTGGCTGCGAAGACCGTCTCCTTGAGCAGGTTGTCGTAGGCGACCCTCCCGGCCGGGCCCTCGTGCTCGACGGGGCTGGTGAGCGTCTTGTGGCAGCAGTGCTCGCTCCAGGTCTGGGCGATCGTCTCGAGCTCGATCTCGGCCGGGTCGCGGCCGAGAGTGCGGAAGTGGTCGCGGACGGCTGCCAGCTCCGCTGCCGAGAGCGCCAGGCACCGCTCGCGGGAGAGCCGCTCGAGGGCTGCATCGTCGAGCCCCTCGAGCGAGACCTTGGGCCGGGAGAACTCCCAGCTGCCGCCGCCGGCCAGGGTTCGCAGCGAGAGGCGGCCGATCACGACCTCGTGGATCGCCTCGTTGGCCACCAGCCGGCGGGCCAGTTCCCGGGCGGCCGCGGCATCCATTGGCGGCAGCCAATACTTCCGCAGGCTGCGGACGGCGATGCCCGGATGCCCGAGCGTGGCCAACGCCTCGGCGGCCGTCAGCCCGGCCGGGTCGGTGACGCCCGGCTTGGGCAGCACGTGCACGACGGTCGGGAGGCCGTCGATGGCGGCCGTCAGCCCGGCTGCCGTCGGCTCGTCGATCAGGCAGGTCTCGGTGACTGGATCGACGAGCAGGGCCGCTGCGATCCCGTCGAGGTCGGCCCGCGAGATCGCTCCCTCCAGCAGCCAGCCGGCGGCGGTTCGAACAGTCGCCGGGGCGGGCAGGCCGGCCGCCTCCGCGGCGGTGATCAGCTCCCGGGCCAGCGGGTCGGCCGCGGGATCTCGCGGGGAGACGTCAACTTCCCAGAGCATCGCGGCTTTCCTTGGCATGCTCGAGCAGGTCGACCAGTCGGCGGCGGTCGCCCGCCTCGATGGCGGCGAGCATCCGTTCAGAGGCCACCAGGATTCGCCGCATGGCCACCGCGACGGGGCCGGCGTTATCCAGGAGGATGTCAGCCCAGAGTTCTGGATCGCCGGCGGCGATCCGGGTGGTGTCTCGCCAGCCACCGGCGGCGTAGGGGAGGTCGGCTCCCGGCGTGGAGGCGGCCACCGCGGCAGCCGCGAGGTGCGGGGCATGGCTCGTCGCTGCCACGACGCGGTCGTGATCGCGGGGGCTCATGATCTTCACGGTGCTGCCGAGCGCCGACCAGAAGCGGCCGGCGTCCTCCAGATCGTCTCTCGGTGTCGTCTCGGCCGGCGTCAGAATCACGGTCCGCTCGGCGAACAAGTCGCCATCGGCTGCCCCAGGCCCGCGGTGGTGGCTGCCGGCCAGCGGATGGGCTCCGACAAACCGGCCCCGGCGGATCGGGCGGCGGCTTTCCCAGGCGGCCACGATCGACGACTTGGTGCTGCCGGCATCGGTCAACAGCGTTCCGGGGCGGACCTCCTTGTCGACCGCTTCCAGCAGCCGCGGGATGATCGTCACCGCGGTGGCGACGACGACCAGATCGGCCCCGGCTGCCGCCCCGGGATCGAGGGCTGTTTCGGTGACCGCGCCAGCCGCCAGCGCCGCCTCGAGCGATCTCCGCGAGCGGCCGATTCCGATCACTCGACTCGCCAGGCGGCGGCCCAGGATCGCCCGCCCGATCGAGCCGCCGATCAGCCCCACACCCACGATTGCGATAGTCGGCCAGGAGGGATTCATAAGCGGCGGGGGCTTGGGGCATCACGCAGGACGAGTTTTTTACCAGATGAACCGGCCGGGCGCGAGGCCCTCGAGAAAGCCGCTGGCGGCTACCATGAAGGGCGGTGACAAAACGGCCAGCCGGGCCTTCCGTGGAGCCGGAATACAGAGGATGCCGACATGACCGACATGCCGCAGCCCCTGTCCATCCGGTGTCGTCGTCGAGTCGCGGGCCGCCGCGGGGTCGCTCGCGGGCGTGCTGGTGTGAGGGCGGCCGCTTTATTCGGAGCCATGATCGGGCTCGTGTCGCCGGCGGCCGCTGGTCGTGCCGATGCTGCCGAGCCGCCCCGCACGCAGGCGGAGCGGATGGCCGCCCTCGGCCTGATCCGCTATCGCGGAGCCTGGCGGACCTCCCAGGAAATCGAGTTGATCGAGCGGGGCGAGGCGGCGACGCGGGGCCAGGTCGAGTGGAAGGTGAAGATCAAGCGGCTGCGGCGAAGCCTCGCCCAGCCCGCGACGGCAGACCAAGCCGCCGAGGAACTCCGCGAGATCTCCGACCCGCTGGCCGTCCCAGCCCTGGCGGAGGCCTTTGCCGCCGAGCAGAACTATCAGGTGCGGTGCTGCTACCTCGAGAGTCTCGCTCGGATCCGCTCGCCGGAAGCCCTTGCGATCCTCGTCGGCGTGGCCCGGGACCATCCCGATTCCGAGACGAGGATCACCGCCGTCGAGCACCTCGTGACGATTGGGCCCCATCAGGCCGTCGCACCGCTGGTGGCCTCGCTGGCCAGCAGCGATAACGCCCAGGTGAATCGAGCGGCCGAGGCCCTGGGGCAGCTCGGCGTGCCCGCGGCGATCGGCCCTTTGATCGACGCCCTCGAGACCCGGCATGTGGTCACGACCGGCGGGGGCCAGCCGGCCGGCTCGACTAGCGCCACCTTCACGCCGCAGGGGGGCGGGCTCTCGATGGGCGGCGGCCCGAAGCAGAAGGTCGTCAGCGTCCGCAACGATCGGGTGCTTGAGGCGCTCGTCACGCTGACCGGAGAGAACTTCGAATGGAACGCCGCAGCCTGGCGGGCCTGGCTGGTCAACCAGCGGCGGCTCCCCGACGACTTCGACCCCCGCCGCGATTGATGCGACCGGCTGCCGAGGCGGTCCGGGGCCACCTACGCGGCCCGGCGGCGGGGGAACCAGTCGGCCTCGACGATCAGCAGGGCCACGCGGTTCTCGAGGTTCGGCCGGAAGACCACCAGGAGGAGCACCGGCAGCCACCAGGCCATAAAGAGCCCGCCGTTGTGGGCCTTCCAGAACTGCGTTCCCAGCAGCACCGCCGCAGTGCAGCTCATCAGCGTGCCGAGGTTCTTGGGGGCCGGCCAGATCGCCAGCGTCGCCATCATCGCGATGAAGGCCGCCAGGACCGGCAGCCGGAAGACGCCGTCGCTGGAGGGCAGGGCCCAGAAGCCTTCCAGGGAGACGTCATTGGGGAAGATCCAGCCGAACATCTGCCGCAGCTGGCCGAGGAAGACCGCCGCGTCGGGCGAGGTGAACCAGAGGGCGACAACCAGGGCAAGAAGCGCCGCCCCCACGCCCAGAGCAAACCGCCGCACGCCCCGCTCCCAGTAGAAGCTGCACCACAGCGGCAGCAGGAAGACCGGATAGTAGATCGTGCCGATCGCCAGCCCGATCAGGGATCCGGCGATGAAGGGATTGCGGTAGGCGGCCACCGCCCAGATGACGAGCGCTCCCGGCAGCAGATGATCGACGCTGCCGTTCATCCAGGCGGTGTAGGGCATCAGCAGAAAGAGCACCGCCGCGGCGATTCCCAGCCGGGCATTGTCGAAGTGCCGCCAGCCGATGAAGACCATCCCCGCCACGATCGCGATCTGGGCGATGATCGCCATCACCCGGGCGGTCGTTTCGTGGACCTGCCGGCGGGTGAGGTCTTCCTCTTGCTCGTCGCCCGGCTCGTCGGGCGCGAGAAACTGCCGGGTCGAGATCTGGGGCAGCAGGAAGAGCAGCGGATAGCCCGGGCCGTGCTTGGCCAGCTGGTCGACATCGACCTCGCCGGCCCGCTCGCCGAGCCGTTCGGCAGCCGCAGCGCTCTCGACGTCGTCGCGATGGGGCTTGGAGTTGACGACGTTGGCCAGCAGGAAGACCAGCAGCGAGCAGCCCAAAAAGACCAGCCCGCCGGTGGTGAGGTTGGGCTCGAGCATCGGCCGCCGGACCATCATCGAGTCGCAGAGCATCCGCACCAGGAACGCTGCCGAGACGGCGTAGATCCACCAGAAGCCAAGCGTCCGGGCGGCGAGCTTCGCCGACTCCGTCTCCCCGACGTACTCCAGGGCGACCAGCCCCGGAGCGAGCAGCACCAGCCCGATCAGGTCGAGGTTTCGGATGCTCCAGAGCCGGTTGAACTTGAAGAACAGCGCGATCGAGAGCAGCGACGCCAGATAGAACCAGGTCGTCAGCCGGACCGGATAATATTGGAAGAGGATCTCGCTCATGCCCGTGTCGGCCGGGTGCGGGGGCCGTCGCCAACCCCGTAGCGTACGCTCCAGCCCCGGGAGCCTGCAAAACGCACCGGCACGGGCCCACCCCTCGCGAACCCGTATTCCGTGGATCCTCGGGTTGGAAAAGGGTACAGGCACCTCGCTTCGCTCGGAGCC
>CALGAS010000622.1 GCA_937959175.1 uncultured bacterium
AGTTGGAAAAGGGTACAGGCACCTCGCTTCACTCGGAGCCAGTCCCCTTTTCCAGAGAAGACCCCCTTACACCCACTCCGGCGGCGGCTCGATGGCGTCGCCGGGGCGGCTGCCGGCATCGGCTCGGCCGGAGCCGGCCAGCCGGCTGACCGCCTTGACCGTCATGTCGTCATCGCAGGCGATCTGACAGGAGAGCCGCAGGCCCGGCGTGCCGGAGAGCCCCTTGGCATCGAGCACTTCCTTCTCGGCCTTGGTCATCTTTGCCGGCTCACCCTCCACGAACTCCACGCGGCAGGTTGTGCAGCGGCCGAAGCCGCCGCAGGCGTGGAGCTGGTCCACGCCGCACTCGTCCACGAGGGCGTTGACCAGCCGCTTGCCGGCCGGCACCTCGAACGTTCCCACGTCTTCAACAGTCAACTTTGGCATCGAGTTCTCCTTTGCCGGGTCATGCGTCGCCGCTGCATACCCTACACGGGAATCTCCGCGGAGTGGAGTCCGTAGCGGTCGAGCTGCCGCTTACGGATCGAGGTTGGCCTCGAGATCGGCGTCGCTCACCGCCGAAGTGAGGCCGCTGGCCGGCACCTCGAGTCCGGCCGTCCAGGCGAGGGCGTTGAGCATGAGTTTCCGGAAATCGGCGTTCCCCCAGTTGCTGTGGAAGTGGGCCCCGGTGCAGCCGAAGCCGCGGCCCCCGTCGGGCCGCTCGTAGGCCCAGGCGACCGCCTCGCGGCTGCCCTTGTTGGCCCGCACCGTTGGGTTGTTGCTATGCGGACCGTCGGGCCGCTCTCGGGTGGAGTCGGGCGGCACGGCGGTGAGGATCATTGTCAGGCCGTCGGCCGGCTCCCGAAACCGCATGTGGTAGTACCACTCGTCGTTGATTTCGAACGGCTGGACGCCCCGGGTGATCGGGTGGCCGGCGGCGAGTTGCGTTTCGGCAAGCGTCCAGTGGGGATTGACCGACCAGTTGGGTTCGAAGTAGCCACCGAGCCAGTCGAGAAACTGCGGGCCGCCCTTCTCCTTGGGCACCTCGACGGCATAGTGGAGGCAGGCGATCCCCACGCCCCGCTTGGCCAGGGCGTCAATCTGGGCCAGCCGATTCCGCTGGATAACCGGGTGGCCGCGGCCACCGTCGGCGAAGAAGAAGACGGCGTCGGCATTGTCGAAGGCCGTCGGATCCTCCGGCCAGCCACCCTCGTAGACTGCCGTTACAAGATCGGGGCACGACTCGGCGAGGAGTTGTTGAAGCAGTAGGCAGCCGGCCCGGAACTCATGCTGCCCCCGGCCGTGGCTCGCCTTCCCGGCCACCATCGCGAGTTTCTTCCGGCCGTCGGTCAGCCGGGTTCGCTTCAGGCGGATGTCTTTGAAGGCCACCTTCATCGGCGGGCCGGCGTGGAGCTGCAACGCCAGCACGCCCTGCTGGGCCCGCTTGCCGTTCTGCTCGTCGATCGTTTCAGACATCAACTGCCCATTGATGAAGTGCTGGAGCTTCGGCCCCCGGGCCACGATCCGGTAGGTGTTCCACTCACCGGGCTTGATCGCCTGCTGGAGCGCCGCCGAATCCCCGATCGGCTCACCCGGAGTCTTCTTCCCGTCCGGGGCGATCCTGACCCGTTCGCCCCGCTGGCAGAGGATGCCGCGGCCACGCTCCTCGTAGGCGATTCCCGAGAAGCGGGGCCCTCCCTCGAGGTCTGCCTGATAGCCGGCAACCACGAAGTCCCCCAGATCCTTGCTGCGATACTGGGTGCCGCTATTGCCCGCTTCGCTGACCAGATAGTCGAGCTCGAGTTCAAAGTCATCCACGAGTCCGGCCCGCCAGATCAGAAACGTGTTTCCCTTGGTCGGGTTGGCGGCGGTGGTCTCGCCGACGATCGCACCATCTTCGACCCGCCAGAATCCGGGTTTTCCTTCCCAGCCTGTCAGGGTCTTGCCGTCGAAGATCGGGACGAACTCTCCGGCAGCCGCCGGTAGGGCGGCGACCAGGAGAACCGCCGCGGCGAGGGTGGACTGAAATCGATGAGCCACGATTCGAATTTCGTCCGCTGCCGAACGGCGGACGCGTGGGATGCGGGTGGGCACGGTGCAACTCTCCGAGGCGGGGTGGTCGTTGAAGGGACTGCCGGAATCCCAGCAGTATGCCACGGCCCCACGGACCGCACCCACTCATCGCAGAGACGCAAAAACCCCGCTCGGCAGGCTGCCGGTCATCGCATCGGAGGCACCCGGGTGGTCTGCCGTGACCGGGGGAGCCTGTTGGGCTGGAACGAACTTCTGTCGACCCCGAGGGCGTCCAGGAGGCTGCCGATGCCCACGATCTTCACGCCCATGATCCTGGCCGTCTTGACCGCCAGCTCCTGCCGTTTGGCATCGGCCGCCCATTCCGGTGGCTGGGCGTCACCCTGGGAGGGCGGCAGTCCGAG
>CALGAS010000623.1 GCA_937959175.1 uncultured bacterium
CCGAGGTGCCGGTCGAGGAGGCCCGCCGGGTGATGGAGATGGGCCGTCAGCCGATGAGCCTCGACCGCCCGGTCGGCGAGAGTGAAGACGCGAGCTTCAGCGAGTTTGTCGAGGACGTGGCCGTGGCGAGCCCCACGCAGTCGACCACCCACGGCCTGCTGCGGGATCGGATCGACTCGTTGCTCAAGACCCTCACGTACCGCGAGCGGGAGATCATCCGGCTCCGCTACGGGTTGACCGATGGCTACACCTACACGCTCGAGGAAGTCGGCCGGATTTTCCGCGTGACCCGCGAGCGGGTCCGGCAGATCGAGGCCAAGGCGGTCAAGAAGCTCCAGCACCCGGTCCGGTCGCGGCAGTTGGAAAACTTCGTGTCGGCCAGCGGCTGACGGCCCCCGCTGATCTGATACAATCTTCGAGCGGGGCCGGAAAGATGCCCGGTCCCGCTCGGAGAGGATCATGTCTGTTGCCCTGGCCACCGGAACGCTCCGTACCCTCCACCGGATGCACCGGCAGTTGGAGGATCTCAGCGGGCGGCTGGCGGCAGGCCCGCGGCGGCTGGCGGCTCTTGCGGCGGCCGTCCGTCAGGCCGAGGTCGACCGGGATGCGGCCCAAGAGCAGGTCCGGCAGGCCCGGCTGACGGCTGACCAGAAGCAGCTGCAGCTCAAGACGGCCGAGGGCAAGATCGCCGACCTCGAGGGCAAGCTCAACGCCTGCAAGACCAACCGGGAGTACCAGACGCTCCGCGAACAGATCGCAGCCGACCAGATGGCGATGAAGGTGCTGGAAGACGAAATCCTCGAGGCTCTCGAGCGGGCCGACGCCCTCAAGCCGACGGTTCCGGCCGCCGAGCAGGCGATCGAGGAGGCCCGCCACCGGCTGGCCGCGGATGAAGAAACCGTGAGAGCCGAGGCGGCCCAGCTCGAGGAAGAGGTGGCTCGGCTCCACCGCGAGTTGCAGGTGCAGGAGCAGGAGCTGGCCGAGACGCTCCGAGAAAAATACGACCGTGTCGTGCGGCACAAGGGGGCCGACGGCATGGCTTCGGTCGACGGCCAGAGCTGCGGGGGCTGCCACCAGCAGATCACCACTCAGATGCTCTCGGAGTTGGTGGCCGGAAAAATCGTCACCTGCCGCGGCTGCGGCAGGCTTCTCTACACGCCCGCAACGGCCTCACCGGCCTGAGCGACGGCCCGTTGCCGGCTGGCCGCGGGCATCGGCGGCCGTACGCTGACGACATGTGACCAGCCGTCCTTGACTCTAAAATCATCATCGTTGCTCGCAAAAAGGGGGTACCCAAGCGATGTCCGACCGCATTCCGATGACCCGTGCCGGCTATGACAAGCTCAAGGCCGAGGTCGAGCAGTTTGAGACGGTGGAGATGCCAAAGCTCGCCCAGCGGGTCGCCGCGGCTCGCAGTGAGGGGGATCTCAGTGAGAACGCCGAGTATCACGGGGCCCGGGAGAGCCAGGGCATGCTGCAGGCCAAGATCAACGTGCTTCGCGACAAGCTCGCCCGGGCGGTGATCGTCGAGCGGCCCAAGGAGGCCAACGGGGAGGTGGTCTTCGGGGCCACGATCCGGGTCAAAGACCTGAAGTTTGGCGATGAGGAGGAGTACGTCTTGGTCGGCGCGGGCGAGGAAGACTTCGACAACGGCAGGATCAACGTGGCCAGCCCCCTCGCCCAAGGGTTCATGGGGCGGAAAGTCGGCGAGTCGGTGTCGATCGACGTGCCGGCCGGCACGCTGAAGTACGAGATTCTCGAGGTTCGGTTCGACGACTGACGCCCCCGCTAGCGGAGGCCTTCAAAGACGGCGGTCCCGATTCGCACGATCGTCGCGCCTTCCAGGATTGCGGCCTCGAAGTCGTTGCTCATGCCCATCGAGAGTTCGCCGAGGGTGGCTGGATCGGGGAGTCGGGCAGCCAGGTCATCCCGCAGGGCCCGGAGCCGGGCGAAGTCTCGGCGGGGATCGGCGTCGGCGGCGTCCGGGTGGGCTGCCATTCCCATCAGGCCCCGGAGCCGGATGCCAGGTGCCGAGCTGGCCGCGTCGACGAGAGCCGCCGCCTCGGCGACCGGAACGCCCGAACGGCCGGGATCGCCGGTCAGGTTGACCTCGACCAGCACGTCGCAGGGCGTCGGCAGAGCCGCGGCCTCCGCTTCGCCTGCGATCGCTTCGAGCAGCCGGAGGCTGTCGAGTGAGTGAAGCATCGAGAGCAGCGGCAGCGTGCGGCGGATCTTGTTTCGCTGCAGGTGGCCGACGAGGTGCCAGCGGGGCGGCGGCTGGGCGGCAGCGAGCACCTCAGCCTTGGCCCAGATGGACTGCGGTCGGCTCTCGGCGAGATCGCGACAGCCGGCCTCAACCACCAGACGGGTTAGGTCGGCGGCGACGTATTTTGTGACCGCCACCAGCCTCACCGCGTCGGCCGGTCGGCCGGCTTGCCGGCAGGCGGCGGCGATCCGCTCCCGAATCACCGCCAGGTTCGCCGCGATCCGCGCCCGGGCCGGCGTAATCTCATCCTGCTTGCTCACTGGATTTCGAGCACCCGCTTGACCATTCCGCGAGGCTTGATGCGGCCGAGCAGAAACTCGCACGAGGTGTTGCAGCCCAGCAGGCTTCGATTGCGGGCCACGTCGAGCGTGCGATAGACGAGCCACTGATCGAGGCCGGCCTGGATGCGATACCCGACAGCCTGGTGGGCCGGCAGATTGATTCGGGTGTCGGCCACCGTGAGCTGCCGCCAGGTGAGTGGGCGGCCGACCCGGGCCGCGTTGCAGTCGAGCCAAAGCGGCGCGTAGAGCCGGGAGCCGTGTGTCTCCTGCTCAAGGGTAAGCCGGCCGTCGGCCGCCCGGAGCCGGCCGCCCCGGCCGACTCGCCACTCCGGGAGCCCGAGAGGAAGGGCCTGGAACCGCATTCGGGTGTCGAAGACGAGCACTTCGCGGGTCTCCTCGGCGGCCTCGGCCGCCAGCCCGGGGCCGAGCGTCAACGACGAACACATGGCAAGGGCCGGATCGCCCCCGACCGGGCTGCCGGGGCCGCGAGCTGCGGTCCACTCGGCCGGTGTCGTCACGACGTCGGCCAAGAGGACGATCCCGTCTTGCGGCAGCATTACGACCTGCCGCTCCAACTGCCGGCCATCGCTGAGTGGAGCGGTGAGGTCGAGAAAGGAGGCCTTGCGGCCCGATTCCCAGCAGGCGACGGTCCAGGGGCCGGTCGTCTGCAGCGGCCGGCCCTCGGCGGTCACCGTCCAGGCCCAGTCGCCCGCGACGAGCATCCGATCACCGGCGGCAATCTCCAGGTGGGGAACCGCGCTGCGGAAGTCGACCAGGATGCGAACCGCCCCGCGGCCCCAGCCCGAGCGGATGATGGCCATCCCGGCCGCCGGATCATGGAGATCCCGGGACAGGCATTTCGGCGGCGTCTCGGCAGCGGTCTGCCGGCCCTGCACGGCGGCGACGGTCCGCTTGCGGCGACCATCCTCGTCGGCCACGGCAGCCAGCAGGCCCGCGGTGAACCGGGCCGGCATCAGGCCGGCTCCGGCCGGTTGACGGCCCTCGTCGCCCAGCAACCGCAGCGCTGTCGTGGCTGCCGCCCGCCAGCGGCGCTCGATTGTCGTCGTCCAGGGGCAGCCGCCGCCAGTTTCGATCGCCAACTGCCGAAAGGCGGTCCAGCGAGCCGCCCGTTCCAGCATCGGCCCGCTGCCGGGAAGATTGATGATGCCTTCGTCGGACGCGAGCCGCTCGATCTCGGCCACCACGGCTGCCGTCGCTCCCGCCTCCAGCCGGCTGCAGGCCTCGATGTCTTGAAACAAGCGGGCGAGTTGGAGCACGAACCGCGCGGGCCGGGTGTCGCCGCCGGCCAGGATCGGCTCGGCATCCCGGGCCTGACCGACCAACTGCTCGAGCAGACCCCCCGCCGAACCACCGGCCCGGCGGGCTCGGGCCATCCAGGCCAACGCCCAGGTCGCCGCTTCGCAGGCCAGCCAGCGATCGCTGCGGGCCGCGGTTGTCGCGACCTCGAGACAGGCAGCGATGGCCGCCTCGACAAATTCCGCCTTCTGCGGGTTGCCGGCACCCGCTTTGGTCAGCTCCGCCAGCCGACGAAGCGTGTCCCTGATGTCGGCCGTGCCGCAGAGGTCAGCCGCCTCACGAATCCGGCGGGAGGCAGCCTGTCTCCTGACCCGGGGCGGTTCGTGCGGTTCCCCGGCGGACCGATCGCGGGGCTGGTCGATTTGCGACCCCGCGGCAGCGGCAGGACTTCCCGACCGCTCGGTGTCGAGATCGCCTGCCGCCGAGGTTGCCGGCGAGGTTGGGGCCGCCGCCTGCCCGAGTGCTGCCGGGGAACTGCTGGTGGGGGGCTGTGTTGTCGTGGCCATGGCGAGGGCGTTCCCGGGGCGATCTGGGGCGGCCGGCTGTCCCCGGCCTGAAGGCAGCGGTATCGTAACGGGAGAGCCGGCGGCCATCTACGACCCGGTCGGCGGCCGCCTCCTCGAGGACACACGCGACCATGGCACACGATTGCTTGTCCGCCAGCCGCCACCGAGTCCGACGCCTACTCGGCAGGACATTGGCCGCTGCGGCCATGCTCGGGCCGTTGCTCCTGGCGACAGCGAGCGGCACGCCGCCGGGCGAGGAGCCGGCGGAGGCGGCCGATCGCCATCCCGACCTGCGGCGGCTTTCCGACACCGATGAAATTTGGCTCGATAAGGCGGGCGGCCGGGTGGTCGTCGGCGGCGAGATCGCGATGGCCGACGGGGCGATCGAGGTGTTCGCCTGTCCGCGACAGACCAAGGAACACGAGGCTGTGGTGGCTACCCGCTGCCCGGCCAAGCTCGTCCACGCGGCCCTCCTGGCCATCGGGCTCGAGCCGGGTCATCCGGTCTCGTTTGATCCCGACTACGAGCCGGCCGAGGGGCCCGAGGTGAGGGTGCTGGTGCGGTGGATTGATGCCGAGGGCAACCAGCAGGAGCGACCGGCTCAGGAGCTGATCCGCAACACCAAGACCGGCAGGGAACTCGAAGCCGAGTGGGTCTTTGCCGGCAGCAGTTTCTGGGTCGACCCTTCCGACGGCACGCGGCACTACCAGGCCGACGGCGGCGACATGATCTGCGTCTCCAACTTCCCCAGCGCCATGCTCGACCTGCCGATTGCCAGCAGCGAATCAAATGCAGCCCTCATCTTTGAGGCGTTTCCCGAGCGGGTGCCCCCGGCGGGCACGGTCGTCGATCTGATTCTGTCGGCCAGGCGGTAGACGCGAGCGGCGGGATTGAACGCCGCGGCGAGCGGCCGCGACGGGCCCTTAGCTTGCCGCCACCCGGCAGTGCCGGAAGATCTCGGCCGGGGGCATGACATACCCGGTGTAGAACGGGCCAAACTCGGCATAGCGGGCGCTGGCCTCATCAAACCGCATGGCGTAGACGATCTCTTTGAGGTAGTCGGGCCGCCGGGCCCAGAGGGTCACCCCCCATTCCCAGTCGTCGAGGCCGACGGCCACCGTGATCACCTGGCTGACCCGACCGGCAAAGGTCATCCCCGACTTGGCATGCTCGGCCATCAGGCGGCTCCGTTCGGCGAACGGGAGGCTGAACCAATTCTCCCCCACCTTCCGCTTCTTGTTCATCGGGTAGAAGCAGGCGTTGGGCCAGGTCGGGAGTTCCGGTTCGAGGCGACCCTGCCGCATGGCCGGCTCCCGGGCGGCGTAGCCCCGCATCTTGGCCGCGTAGGCGTCGCTCGTCGGATCGAGGCCTTCGGCCACAAGC
>CALGAS010000624.1 GCA_937959175.1 uncultured bacterium
AACCGAGCGCAGCCCGGAAGGCGAAGCTCGGTTTCCCACGAGCGAGCGAAGGGCATGGCGGGCACCGATCCGCCGGAGGCGGATTGGTCGCGCAGCGAGCGTCCGGCGAGATGGCACTGGCTCACCCCGAGCCCGCGCGAGGTGAACCCTCCCCCAACGGCCCGCCGTCCCGCCGGCTCGCGCCGGGGGCCTTTTCTGAGGTTGGGTTGTGGCGGTGATGGCGGTTGCGAAGGATGGCGGCGGCCGGCTGCCGGAGCGACCAGTAAACGGCCGATGCCTCCATTGAATCCTCCCTTCCGGCCCCCCTTCCAGAAATCACCATGTCTTTCCTTACCCAGCCGCTGACTCGGCGGCTTGCGACGGTTGCGGTTGCCACCGTCACCCTCGCGGCCGCCGACTGCCCTGCGATCGAGATGTTCACCTTCTTCGGCGACGGCAGCCGGATCGGCCTGCCGAGCCTCGAAGTGCCAATCGAGGCCTACCCCGGCATCCCGCTGCGGAGCGACCGCCTGCGGGCCCGCCGACGGGCGATGCGGATGGGGCCCGGGGCAGCGGTCAGGATCGGGCCGCGGGGCTACGCCCGCGGAATCACGATCCGGGCCATGCCGCCGGCGGGGCAGCCGGCGACGATGCCGGCGGGGCGGGTCGTTCCGCCGCAGGAACCGACCGCCGCCCCCGAGCCGCCCGCCCTTGACGATCTCCGCCCGGCGCCCGATGCAGTCGAGGAAGTGCCCGCCCCGCCGGCGGAGTAAACCGCGGCGGGACGGAGATCAGATTGGCATGCCCTCGAGCGGGACGAACCCGCAAGGGAACCGCTCCGACTGACGCCTACTTGTCGCCCTTCAGCGAGGAGAGCAGGTCCATGGCATCCGGCCGGGTGGCGAAGACAGCCTCGTTGGTGAGAACCTCCTCGAGGATCTTCTGGGCCCGGTCCTTTTCACCCCGGTCGGCCAGCAGCTTGGCCACGTAGTAGGCCCCGTCGCTGGTCAGCCGGTTGCTGCGGGCGATCTGGTCGAGAATCTTCTCGGCATCTTCCCGCCGGCCCAGTTTGTAGTAGACCCAGGCCAGGGTCGTCAGGGCGTTGACCTGCTGGGGCGACTTCTCGCGGTACATCGCCACGTTGGCCTCGGCCATCTCCAGGGCCCGCTGCTGGTCGGTCTTCTCCTCCGACTCGATCAGCACCAGGGCCAGAGAGTTGCTCGCAGCGAAGTTGCCCGGCGACTGAACGTGGGCCTCGTTGAAGAACTTCTCGGCCGTCTTGTAATCGCGGGCCACCCGAGCGATCACGCCGCGGACGATCCGGGCGTCGAGGCTGTCGGGCTCGAGCGTCAGCACCTTTTCGGTGATCGCCTGGGCATTCTTGAGATCGTTCTGCCCCAAATACCACTGGGCGGAGGCGAGCAAGACCGCCGCGTTGTCGGGCGCCGCCTTCATCGCCGCATCGATCCACTTCTTGGCGATGTCTTTCTTGCGGTCTTCGTCGTAGAGCCGCGCGAGGGCCAGCTCGGGCTGAAGCGCCTTCTCGTCGAGCTTGCGGGCCTCGCGAAACTCCGCGATCGCCTCATCCTGCTTGTCGAGGCGAAAGAGGACGTTCCCCAGCCTGAAGTGGGCGCCAGCGTTGTCGGGATCGAGCTCGATCCAGGCCTGGAGATGCTTGAAGGCTTTCTCCCACTCCCGCCGGGCCTCGGCCACGGCCGCCGTACCGGCCTCGGAACGGATCTGGAAATCACGCTTCCGCTTCGGATTCTGGTCGAAGCCGGCCGTCAGCTCGTTGGCCCGGTCGAAAAGCACCGCCGAGTCGGTGACGCGGCGATCCTGAAAAGCGAGATCTGCCAGCATCAGGTAGGGCTCGGGGTCGGCCGGAAACTTGACGACCGTCTGCTCGAGCTCGGCCCGGGCCGGCATCAGCTGGCTCACGCTCAGCCAGAGCATCGCCATCATCACGCCCGGCGGCGGCAGCTTCTCGTTGTTGTTGCGGGCTCGCTCCAGGATCGCCCGGCAGCCGTCGATGTCGCGATCCTGAAACCGCTTGATCGCGTTGTTGATGTCCTTGTACTGCGAGTCGTCGGAGACCGCCTTGCCGATCAGCGTCTTGGCGGTCACCTGGGCGCGGGCAAGCTCACCCCGGGTGAGGACGGCGATGGCGGCAAGGACGAGAAGCGAGCGGCCGGCACGACGAACCAGCAGACGTGAGAGCATGGCGAGAAAACTCCAGCGAGACTGTGAGAAGCAAAATGCGATAAGGCCGGATCCCTTGTCGACCCGAATCGATTACTCTAACCCCACCCGAAGCGGGTTTCCACCGCGGGTGAAAAAGGGCCGTCGGCATGCTCCTCGGTGCGGTTTGTGAGCGGGAGATGATGGTGGCGCCGCGGACCCGCGGCCTCTATCTGGCCCGCGGCCTTGCGGCAGCCACCCTGCTGGCGATCATCGCCACCTGCTGGCTGGTCGTGACCGGATCCCAGAGCCTCGCGACCCTCGGCGACACCGCCCGATTCGCCGCCACGCTGCTGCGAATCATGGCGCCGCTGCAGCTCTCGCTGGCGGTGCTCGTCGCCGCACTGGTGGCCGTCCTGGCCGTCGGCGTCGAGAAGGACCGACGCACCCTCGAACTCCTCCTCGTCAGCAGGCTGGGCGACCCGCAGCTGGTGTTGGGCAAGCTCGCCGGCAGCCTGCTGCGAGTGGGGCTGCTGCTGGTGGCCGCCGCGCCGCTCTTCGCCCTGGCCTCGCTCTTCGGCGGCGTCACGCCGCCGCAGCTGAGCCGACTGTTTCTGGTGACGGCAGCCGCCGCCGTGGCGGCGGCCAGCCTCGGCAACGCGGCAGCCTTCTGGCGAGACACCACTTTTCAGGCCTTGGCCATGACTGCCTCCGCCCTGGTCGCCTGGCTCGCCTGCGGTGAGGCGGCGGCGATCGTTGGGGGCAGCCGATGGGGCGATATCGTCTCACCGGCCCGGGCCGCCCTGGCCGCGCTGACGCCCGGTGGCGATCGGTCATTGACAGGCTTCCTGGCTGTCTCCGCAGGAATCTCGGTGATCACCAGTGGAATCGCCGTGGCCCGGGTGCGGCGGTGGAATACCACGACCGAACGCCGTCAGGAGCCTGTGGCAACCGCGGGCCGGCGGCGAGAGCGACAGGTCTGGGCCAATCCCGTGCTCTGGCGGGAGATCCGCACCAGGGCGCACGGTCGGGCGATGATCGTCGTGCGGATCGCCTGGCTGGCCATCTTTCTCGTGGCCGTGACGGGTGTGGCGGTCGCCGCCGATGCGGAGCGGCCCGATCGCTTTGCCGTCGCCGCCGCCGTGGTGCCGATGGTGCTGGCGAGCCTTCTGGCGATCGCGGCCCTGGCCGTGACAAGCGTGACGGCCGAACGCGATCGCGGCACGCTCGATCTGCTCCTCGTCAGCGATCTGGAACCCAAGGAGTTCGTCTGGGGCAAGCTGCTGGGCGTGATCGCCGCCGCCAGGGAGATGGCCCTCCTGCCGCTGGTGGTCTGCGGGGCGCTCGTGCCGCTGGGCATGGCGACCGGTGAGCAGGCGGTTTACATGGTCGCTGGCCTGGCGCTGCTGACCTTCTTCGCGGCCGTGCTCGGCATCTATGCGGGACTATCGCACCCGATCTCGCGGCAAGCGATCGCCGTGACGCTCGGGATCGTGGCCTTCCTCTCGATCGGCGTCGCCACGGCGATGCGGATCATGGTCGCCTTCGGCGGGAGCTTCGAGTTGCAACTGGCGCCCTTCCTGGCCGTGATCGTGGGAGGGGGCGTGGGCTTGTACGCGGCCCTCTCCAGCCGCAACCCGTCACCGGCGGTCGCCTGGACGTCGGCCCTGCTGCCGGTGCTGACCTTCGTGGCGATCACCGGCTTTCTGCAGGGCAGCAGCCTGCAGGTGTTCCTGGTCATGCTCGCGGCCTACGGCTTCGCCACCCTCGCGCTGTTGATTCCCTCGATCGCCGCCTTCGACCTGCTCACCGGCCGCAGCAGCGAATGACGCCGGCAGACGGACGCGTGTGCCATCGCGGCGGTCAACGGGTCGGGTCGCGGGGTTCGCTGGCAATCACTGGCACTGCGGCTGGCTCGAGGGCGGCCAGGCGAGCAGCCGCCTCGGCGGGCGCGTCACCCTGCGAGACGGCCCGCTGGTAGCTTTCGATCGCGTCGGCCTGACGACCGAGCGCCTCCTGGGCCAGGCCTTCGAGATAGAGCACCTCGGCCGGAAGATCACCCGGACCGTAGGTCTCGCCGAGAATCGCCAGCGTCGCCAGAGCCCGCTGCGGCCGGTCGAGCCGCCGGTAGGCCTCGGCCGTGTCGAGCAGCGTGCCGCGGTTCTCAGCCGCCAGCGCCAGCGACCGATGGAAGTCGGCCAGGGCTGGCTGGGGCTGCCCGCGGGCCAGCGAGACCTGACCGTGAAGATGCCAGGCCTCGGCATTCTGCGGCGACAGGCGGACCGCCTCGCCAGCCAGTCGGTCGGCTTCATCGAAGAGGCCAAGTTCCAGATACATCCGACCCGCCTCGATCGAGAGCCCGGCGTCGGCCGGCGAGAGTTCGAGGGCCTTGGCAATCTGCGTGATCGCCTCCATCTCCAGGCCCCGCTGCCAGAGCACGTCGGCATAGTGTCGCCGGGCATCGACATCGAGCGGGCAGTTCTGCACGGCCTGCTCCAGGAGCGACTCGGCCCGGATCAGGTCGCTGCGGTCGGCTGCCGACAAGCCTTCGTTGCAGAGCCGGCGGGCATCGGCCACCTCCGGGGGCACCGGCCCCCGCTTCGGCATCAGGCTGCACCCCACCCCGCACGATGCGATCACGACCGCAACGCCGAAGACCGGCACGGGCAGACGGGGAGACGCGGGCATCAGGAGCGACGACAGGCCACGGGGCCGGGACGATAGCGGGCCGACTGTCGAGACAACAGGCCGTCCGATCGCGCAACCGCAAGCGGGAGGCTCCCAGCCCGCCCGGCTTACCAGGGCCGCCTCGCTTGCGACGCGGGATCGGCCCGGCGGCAGTCTCGGCAGGCCTTGCCCCCCTGCACCTGCCCATCTACAAGCCCCGCTCCCCCGCGTCGCACCGGAAGAGGCTTTTCCTTGTCACGGCTTTCGTCACGGTTTTCCCTGCCCCTCCTCGCTGTTGCCTGGATCTTCTTCATCGCCGGCTGCGACATCCGCGATGAGCAGCCCCGGGTGGAGTCCGACAGCCCCTGGCTGGAAGCGGCGGCCCGGCGGATCGAGAATGACGCCACTGGGGAGACCGCCGCCGGCTCCGACACCCGGATCCCCGCCGAGCAGATCACCGACTTCGCCTCCGGCGCCCGCCGGGCGGCCATCGAGCGGCTGCCGCTGCTGTTGGTCTTCCAGGCCCGCTGGTGCCGCTGGAGCGGCGAGGTCGTCGAGACACTCCGCGGCGATGACCGGCTCAGCGATGATGCCGGCCGCTTCGTCTGCGCGACGGTCGACGCCGACCACGACGCGGCCGTCTGCCGCTCGTTCGGCGTGACGATGTTCCCGACCGTGATCGTGCTCGACGAGACGGGCCGGGAGCGGTTTCGGGCCACCGGCCGCGGAGCCCGCCGCAACCTCTCGGCAGCCCTGGCTGCCGCCATTGATCCCGGCCTCCGCGTCGGCAGCCTTCCCGATGCCCGACCGGGCAGATCCTCGCAGTGAGTTACGATGCCGCAGACGTCAGCCGCCAGCCAGCCTCCGCCCGCGATGACCGCACCGGCCTCTTCCCCCGCGACCACTGCCGGCAAGCCCCCCGGGGC
>CALGAS010000625.1 GCA_937959175.1 uncultured bacterium
CCGCTGGCCGAGGGGAGTGTTTCGACGTTCACGCTTTGGGTCGGTCCCCTGCCCCTCCGCTGGACGGCGGTCCACCGCGACGTCTCCGAGCGGGGCTTTACCGACATTCAGGCCTCTGGCCCGGCCGCCCGCTGGGAGCACACCCACCGGTTTGTGCCCCTCGACGACGGCCGCACCGAGATTCGGGAGCACATCGAATACGAGCATCGCCGCGGCTTCTGGGGGCTCGTCACCCGAGTTCTGTTTTCCTGGCCGAGCCTGTGGTTCATGTTTGGCTATCGCCGCTGGGTAACCCGCCGGGCCCTCAGGCGCTGACAGCGGGCGGCTGACCCGGCAGTATCGCTTCCGCCCGCGACCCCCTATCTTGGGAGGACGAGGCCGGCAGCCCGCCGAGCCCGTCCCGAGGGGGTTTGCGTGACTGGCTGGATCATCGCCGCGTGCCTCGCCGTCTGCGGCCTGCTGGTCGGGCTGCTGCTTCGCACGCGCCGCCAACTCTGGGCGAGCCGAGAGTCGTTCGACACCCTGGCGCAGAGGGCACCTGTGGGCATCCTCAAGGCCGATGCCGAGGGCCGCTGCACCTACGCCAACGACACCTGGTGCGAAATCAGCGGCCTCACGCTGGCCGATACGCTCGGTCACGGCTGGGGCCGGGCGGTCCATCCCGACGATCGGGCGGCGGTGGCCGCCAAGTGGGAGGAGAGCGTCCGCCGCCGGGAGCCCTACGTCAACGAAGTCAGGCTCGTGCGGCCCGATGGCAGCCTCCGGTATGTCTTGGCAGGGGGACGGCCGACCCGCGACGACCGCGGAGGCGTGAGCGGCTTCATCGGAACGGTGCTCGACATCACTGAACGGCGGCTGGCCCAGCAGACCGCCCGGGAGAAGGAGTCGCTCCTGCAGACGCTGATCGACAACTCCTCCGCGGCGATTTACCTCAAGGACACGGCCGGCCGTTACCTGCTCGTCAACCGCCGCCACATCGAGCTCTGGCCGAACATGAAGGATTTTCGCGTCGGCACGACGCCGTACGAATGGTTTCCGGATGAGACGGCTCGCTCCTTCATCGCCAGCGACACTGAAGTCTGGCAGAGCGGAGAGACGAAGACCTTCGAAGAAGAGATCACAACCACGGACGGCCGACGGACCTATCTGTCGGTCAAGTTTCCGGTCTACGGTGACGACGGGCAGGTGGTGGCGGTGGGCGGCATCTCGGCCGACATCACCGAGCTTGAGCAGGCCCGCGAGGCCCTCGCCGAGCGAGAAAAGCTCCTCCGCAGCTTGATCGACGTTCAGGAAAACGAGAAGCAGTTTCTCTGCCACGAGTTTCACGACGGGCTGATTCAGTATGCCGTCGGCTCGAAGATGCTGCTCGAGAGCCTCCGTGAGGGAGAACTGCCCGAGGCCTGCGGGCCGGCGATTGATTCGGTGATCGACTGCCTGGCCAAAGGGATCGACGACGGACGGCGGGTGATCCGTGGAATCCGTCCGGCGGCCCTCGACGACCTCGGCCTGCGGGCCGCGCTCGACGACCTGGCCAGCGATCTGCGGGAGGGAGGGATCGAGGTGGAGTCAGAGGTTGATCCAGACGTCGACGGCATCCCGGCCCCGCTTCAGACGACGGTCTACCGGGTCGTGCAGGAATCGCTCAACAACGTCCGCAAACACAGCGGCAGCCCGCGGGTGCGGGTGGTGGTCTGCCTGACCCCAGGGCATATCGAACTGACCACCGAGGATTTCGGCCACGGCTTTCTGCCGGCGACCGGCTCGGACAACGGGTTTGGCCTGATCGGCATCCGCGAGCGGGTCCGCCTGGCGGGGGGAACCTGCTGCGTGGAATCTCGGACTGGTCAGGGCACCCGCGTGAAGGTGCAACTTCCCCTGCCGACCTGAGTCCTGCGGGAGCGTGCCGCGGCGACAGACCCCGTCCCGCTGCTCAGCCCCGCAGCAGAGCCAAGACCTGATCGTGAACGAGGCCGTTGGTGGCCAGACCGTCACCGGAGTCGATTCCAGGACCGCCTCGCCAGTCGCCGAATCGGCCCCCGGCCTCTCGGACGACCACTTCCACGGCAGCCGCATCCCAGGGGTGCAGGCGTGGATCAATCATCACCTCGGCCCGCCCCGTGGCGACGAGCAGATAGCCGTAGCCGTCGCCCCAGGTCCGCACCAGGCCGGCCGCCTCGTCGAGTCGCTCCCGCGCCCCCCGGCCGGCCTCGACGCCTCCGCTCCAGCGGGCAAAGTCGACGAAGTCGCTCGAACAGACGAGGCTCTCGCCGAGCGTGTCTTGCCGGGAGACCTCTACGGCCACCGCCGCCTCGCTGCCGCGGACATGCCAGGCGCCGCCGCCATCGGTTGCATAGGCCAGTTCGGCGAGGGCCGGGATGGCAATCACGCCCAGGACTCCGCGGCCCTCCCGCCGGCAGCCGACCAGCGTGGCATAGAGCGGCACGCCTCGCACGAACGACTTCGTTCCGTCGATCGGATCGACGATCCATTCGTAGCCGGAACTGCCGGGGGCGGTGCCTGATTCCTCGCCCAGGAAG
>CALGAS010000626.1 GCA_937959175.1 uncultured bacterium
GCGGAAACCGAGGTGACGCCGCAGACGACCTTCGGCGGCGCGACCGGCGGATCGACCTTCTATTGGTCGTACGACTCGGCCGGTGAGCTGGCGACCGCCGCGGCGGGCGAGGTGAGCACCCCGGGCGTGGCCGACGCCTACGCGACCAGCAGCAGCCCCTCGAACATCGGCTCACCCGGCATCGCCGTCGTGGCCACCCCGACGGTGACGCAGTACTGGACTGCCGACGGCACGACGCTCGGCGGCACCGGCAACTGGACGGCGGCGGGAACGACCTGGTCGGACGCCGAATCGCCCGTGACGGCTACGACCTGGTCCGACGGCGCCACCGCCGTCTTCGGCGGGCCTGCCGGCACGGTGACCGTGGACGCAGCCGTGGTGCCGCTGGGGCTCTCCTTCGCGACCGACGGCTACACGCTCGCCGCCGGCACAGGCTCGCTCGCCACCGCCAGCGTCGAGGTGGCCAGCGGCTCGACCGCCACGGTCGCAGCCCAGTTCACCGGCGACACCGGTCTCACGCTGCTCGGCGGCGGCACGCTTGTGCTCGCCGGCACCGCCAACGACTACACCGGGGCGACGAGCGTCGGCGTCGGCACGCTGCAGGCGGGGGCCAGCGAGGTGATCCCCGATGCCTCTCGGCTGACGGTGGGCCGGTTCATGAATGCCGACCTGACCGGCTACAACGAGACGGTCAACGGCATCGCCGGCCTCGGCACGATCACGCTCGGTGACTCGCTCACGGTCAACATCACCGGCTCGAGCGACGTCGTCATCGATGGCTTCCTGCGGGGCACCGGCGACCTGATCATCGATTCGGCCGGCACGGGCGCCCAGCGGCTCGACGCCTCGACCCAGACGCTCGGCGACGGTGCGGTCAAGGACTATTCCGGAGCGACGCTCGTCCGGCGGGGCACGCTCAAGGTCCACTACGATGGCGTCCCGACGCAGACGTCGAGCGTGGCGGTCGAGTCGGCCGGCGCGCTGCGGCTGGAGACCTCGGCCCAGATCTATTCGTTTGCCAACAATCCCGCCCTCGCAATCGACATCAACGGCGGCACGCTCGGCCAGGGCACCGGCGACGATGTGGAACTGACCAATCCGGTCAACGTCACGGCCGACAGCACCTTCTCGATCCTCAACGACGAGACGCCCGATCCTGCCAATCCCACGGTCGACCAGCTGGTCCTCTCCGGGCCGCTCACCGGTACCGCCGGCAGCACGATCACGATCACCGCCAGCAACCCGACCCCCGGGGCCGATACCGGCCGGGTGGCCTTCACCAGCTTCTTCGGCAATACGTTCACCGGGACCGTCAAGCCTCAGCTCAACGCGGTGGCCCGGTTTACGGCCGACTACTCGGGTGTCGACGTCGTGCTCGACCAGGGCGGGCTCGAGGGCTCGGGCACGGTCGGGGCGGTCAGCGGCACCGGAACGGTCGCCCCGGCCGGCGACCTGAGCCCGGGGATCCTCACGGCCACCAGCATCACGACCACGGCCACGACCGGCTTCGAGTTCGACTTCGACGTGGCCAACGCCGAGCCGACCTGGTCGTCCGCGTCGTTCAGCGGCAATGACGTCCTCCGGCTGACCGACGAGAGCCCGCTGCCCAACGCCCTGGGCTCCGGCAACGTCGTCAAGCTCTATCTCAACGTCGGCCAGCTCACCGAGAGCGACACCTTCACCGGCGGCTTCTTCACGACCGCCGACTCGACCGCCTCGCTCGCCGGCGGCTCGTACGAGACGTATGTCTACGGCGACGGCTTCGGGACCGACGCCACCCACAACGGCGTCGGCTGGTACAGCCTGGCCAGCTACAACGCCCAGCAGAGCAGCACCTTCTCGACCGGGATCGCGATGGTCTCGACCACCGCCGCCTTCGACGGCTTCACGCCGACCGACGGCTATGTGATGCAGGCAAGCTTCGCCCCCACGAGCGACATCGTGATCGACGTCGCCAGCGGCTCGCTCACCCAGGCCCAGGCCGGCTACGCCCAGATCCTCGTGGCCGACTCGGTCACCAAGACGGGCGTCGGCACGCTGGTGATGGACGCGGCCAACACCTACACCGGCCCGACGACCGTCTCGGCCGGCACGCTCGAGGTGGCCAATGCCGCTGCCGTGGCATCCAGCAGCGTGACCGTGGCTGCCGGGGCAACCCTCGCGGTCGCCTCGGGTACCACGATGCAGTCGCCGAGCGTCACGGTCGCCGGCGGCACGCTCGCGGCCGAGTCGCTCGCGGTCAACGCGGCGACCGGCATCGAGACGCTCACGATCAACTCGGGCACCGTCGCCAACACCGCCGCGGTCGTGGTCGGGGCGGGCGGCCTGATCGATCTGCCCGATGCCGAGCGGGTCACCGTCGGCCTGGCGAGCCTTGCGGTCGCCGAGACCGCCGGCGGCGGGAAGATCGACCTCGGTTCGGGAGAGGTAACTGTGGCCGCAGGCGGGATCGCGGCGGCCGACCTGCGGGCCGACATCATCGCCGGCTTGAACGGCGGCGGATGGAACGGCACCGCCGGGATCACCTCGGCCGCGGCGGCCTCCTCCGGCGGCACGCGGGCGGTCGGGTACGTCGTCGCCGGCGACGGCTCGGCTCGCGTTTCCTTTGCCGCCCCTGGCGACATCGACCTCAGCGGCCAGGTGAACGTCATCGACCTGGTCGGCATCGACACCGCCGGCAAGTTCGGCAGCGGCCAGGCAGCCGACTGGGGCCAGGGCGACTTCAACTACGACGGCGTGGTCAACGTCCTCGATCTGATCGCGATCGACACCGCCGGGGCCTTCGGGACGGGGGACTACTTCCCATCTGCCCCCACCGCCACGGGCCTCGGGGCGAGCGTCGCCGCCGTGCCCGAGCCGGGAGTTGCCGGCCTCGTACTCGCCGTGGCCGGCTGGGTACTCCTCCGCCGCCGGCGCCACCTCGCATAGAACCCCCCCGGCCAGAGCCGGGGTGACCCTCCACGCGACACCCCACATAGAAGCCCCCCGGCGCGAGCAGGGGGACTGCGGATGGCCCGCCATCCCGCCCGCCATGCACATCGGTAGCCGGTGCACGAAACGCCCCGAACGCGTTGGAGCGCCGGCTGGCTTCCGGGGCGGTTCGGCCACCGCGACACCCCGCATAGAAGCCCCCCGGCGCGAGCCGGGGGGACTGCGGGTGGCCCGCCGTCCCGCCCGCCATGCATATCGATACCCGGTGCACGAAACGCCCCGATCGCGTTGGAGCGCCGGCGGGCTTCCGGGGCCGGCAAGGCTCAACGGTCCTGGCGGGAACCGGGAAACCGGGGAAATTCCCGGCGTGGCATTGTTTGGGTGAGCGGATTGGGCGGGCTGGTGGTGAACGGTTGCTCGGGCTTCCGGGGGCATCTCTCGCCCAACGGCCCGCCGTCCCCCCGGCTCGCGCCGGGGGGCTTTTATTGCGTTCATGCCGCCTGCCGCGAGCGGGAGCATTTATTGCGTTCATGCCGCCCGCCGCGAGCCGAGGGGCATTGATGGCTTTCCTCACGCCCAGATGTGGCTGTTCGGGGTGTTGCGGCGGTAAACTCCCGTGATGGTTGTCATCAGTCGAGCGGGGAGACGGCGGGGCGGGAGGCGATGCCGC
>CALGAS010000627.1 GCA_937959175.1 uncultured bacterium
CCAGGCCCATCCCGGTGTCGATGTTGCGGCTGGGCAGGGGGGAGAGATTGTCGGGAGGCGGGCCGTTGCGATTGAACTGCGTGAAGACGAGGTTCCAGATCTCCACCTCGCTGCCATCGGGCATCATGTAGAAGATCTCGCTGCACGGGCCACAGACCCCGTCGGGCCCCTGCGAGGGGGCCGAGGCGGGCCAGAAGTTGTCGTCTTCGCCCATCCGGGTGATCTTCGCGGCGGGCAGGCCGATCTCGTCCGACCAGATTCGGTAGGCCTCGTCGTCATCCTGGTAGACCGTGACCGCGAGCTTCTCGGGCGGGATCGCCAGCCAGTTGCGGGCGGTGAGAAACTCCCAGGCCCAATGGATCGCCTCCCGCTTGAAGTAGTCGCCAAACGAGAAGTTGCCCAGCATCTCGAAGAAGGTGTGGTGGCGGGGCGTCCGGCCGACATTGTCGATGTCGCCGGTGCGGAGACACTTCTGGCAGGTCGTCGCCCGGGTGAACTCGAGCTTGCACTTCCCGAGGAAGTGATCCTTGAACTGGTTCATCCCAGCCGGCGTGAAGAGCACCGAGGGATCCCAGCGGGGCACGAGCACGTCGCTGGGCCGGCGGACGCAGCCCTTCGACTCGAAGAAGGAGAGATAGGCTTCGCGGAGTTCGTCGGCCTTCATCGCGGGCGGGGGCTCCTCAGGGCAACCGGTTGGCACGGGGCAGTCGTGGGAAAGCCCGGCACTATACCCGATGCCCTGCCGAGCGACCCGCCGCCATGCGGCGGGCGGGCCTCCGGCGAAGCAGAGCAAAGGCGGGCTGCCGCGGCGACGGCTGCAGCTGGCATACCGAACCGGGAGGACCGGAGGCTATGCCTCCTCTTCCTCGTCCTCCCCAGCCTCCGCGGCGATCGATTCGTCGACCACGATCACCTCCTCTCGGGAGGCGAGGATCTTTTCCCGCAACTCGCCCGCGACGTCGGGATTGTCCTTGAGGAACTGGCGGGCCCGCTCCCGGCCCTGGCCAAGTTGGGTCTCGCCGTAGCGCAACCAGGTGCCGGTCTTCTCGACGAGCTTGGCCGCCAGGGCGAGGTCGAGGATGTCGCCCTCGGCACTGATCCCGTCGGCGTGCATCATGTCAAACTCGGCGATCCGAAACGGCGGGGCGACCTTGTTCTTGACGACCTTGACCTTCACCCGCTGGCCGACGACATCTTCGCCGTCCTTGAGGGTGCCGATCCGCCGGACATCGACCCGGCAGGATGCGTAGAACTTCAAGGCCTTGCCGCCCGGCGTCGTCTCGGGGCTGCCGAACATCACGCCGATCTTCTCCCGCAACTGATTGATGAAGATCACGGTCGTCTTGCTCTTGGAGATCGCCCCGGTCAGCTTTCGCATCGCCTGGCTCATCAGCCGGGCCTGCACGCCCACCATTGAATCGCCCATCTCGCCGTCGAGCTCCTTCTGCGGCACCAGTGCCGCGACCGAGTCGACGACGATGATGTCGACGGCGTTGCTCTTCACCAGCATCTCGACGATCTGGAGGGCCTCCTCACCGCTGGTGGGCTGGCTGACGAGCAGCTGCTCGAGCGATATGCCGAGCTTCCTCGCCCAGCTCGGGTCGAGCGCGTGCTCGGCATCGACAAACGCCGCGATGCCGCCGTCCCGCTGGGCCGCAGCCACCGAATGGAGGGCGATCGTCGTCTTGCCGCTCGACTCCGGCCCGTAGATCTCGATGATCCGGCCCCGCGGGAAGCCCTTCCCCCCGAGCGCCAAATCGACCGACAGGCTGCCCGACGAGATTCCCTCGATCGGCTTCTGCTGGTTCGCACCCAGCGGCATGATCGAGCCCTCGCCGAACTGCTTCTCGATCTGGGCGAGCGTGTGCCGCAGCTCCGAGTTCCGCTCGAGGAACTCGAGCCCCGCCTTGCCCGCTGCCCGCTTCCCGCGGCCCTCGGCCTTCTTCTTCTCTTTTGCCATCCGACCGTTCACTCCTGCCGTGATCATCGCCATCGCGACTACCTCCCAGCGGTCCCGGCACATCGTCGGGGTGGTTGCGTCGCCACCATGAATCGAGCGATTTGCCAGCAAACCGGACACTGAACGCGGGTATACTATCGGATCGGCCCGCGGCTGGCAACAGCTTTTTCTGAAATTCCGTACACCCCCTAAAATGACAGCATCTGCTTGTAATCGGCCACCCGACGGTCGAGGTCGGCCCGGTCGATCCCGGCCAGCCGGTCGAGGCTGAAATCCTCGACGGTGTAGCTGGCCGTGATCACGCCGTAGGCCAGCGACTCCTTGAGGGCCTGGGGGTCGAACCGGCCCAGGGCGGCCAGGTGCCCCATCATGCCGCCGGCGAAGCTGTCGCCGGCACCGGTCGGATCGAGCACCTGGGGCGTCGGGAAGGCTGGCAGCACGTACATCTCGTGCTCGCTGAAGAACATCGCCCCGTGCTCCCCCTTCTTGATCACGACGAACTTCGGCCCCATTTCGCGGACGGCATGGCCTGCCCGCACCAGGTTCTCATCCTCCGCCAGCAGTTTGGCCTCAGCATCGTTGAGCACCAGCCCGTCGACCCGCCGCAGCAAGGCCTCGAGCTCATCCCGCTGGATGTTGATCCAGAGATCCATCGTGTCGGCGACCGTCAGGCTCGCATCCGGCACCTGATCGAGCACCGAGAGCTGGGTCACGGGCGAGGCATTGCCGAGAAACACGAACTTGCTGTCGCGATGACCGCCATTGAGCTTCGGCTTGAACTCCCCGAACACGTTGAGATGCACCTCGAGCGTCTCGCGGTCGTTCATGTTGGGAAGGTAGCGGCCCCGCCAGCGGAACGTCTTGCCCCCTTCGATCACCTCGATGCCCGTCGTGTCGATGCCCCGCTCCTCGAGAAACCGCGTGTGCTCCGAGGGCCAGTCCTCCCCGACGGTGCCGATCATCTTGACCGGTGAGAAGAAACTCGCCGCGTAGGAGAAGAAGACGGCCGAGCCGCCGAGCACGTCGTCGCGGCTGGCGGTGGGGGTCTCAACGCAATCGAGGGCGACGCTTCCGACGACGAGCAGTGGCATGAGGGGCTCCTGGGAATCGGGGACATGAAGCGAAAAGCGTACCCTTTTTTGTCACAGGCTGCCCGTCGGGCGAAGATCCGCGGGGCCGGCGGTGACATGCTCGAATCCGGGGGATTTTGCTACAGGTTGCTCGCCTGGCCGATAGGGACTCGCTTGTGAGTCGCAAAGATTCCCCGGCTTCTGCGCGTGCCTCCGACCGACCCCT
>CALGAS010000628.1 GCA_937959175.1 uncultured bacterium
CGCAATAGAAGCCCCCCGGCGCGAGCCGGGGGGACGGCGGGCCGTTGGGCCATCCTGGTCTCCGCAAGCCCGAGCAACCGCTCACCACCAACCCGCCCAATCCGCGTTCCGAATCAACGGACTCGCTACTGCCACGATCCCCGAAGCCGCCCTCGCGAACCCGTATTCGGTGCGTGTCATGCCTTCGGCTGCCCGGCCCGCTCGTCGGCGTAACTCGGCCGGGCGTACTCCGGCAGCAGCGTCGCGGGATCGTCGGTCTGGCCGGCCATGGCCCGGGGAATCGCGAGGGCAGCAGCAGCGGCTGCGGTTGGATTGCGGGCCGATGCAGGGGCGAGGTGATGGCCGGCGGACACCAGTCGTTCCTCAAGCACTTCCACCGCCGGGCCGGTCACACGGGAGCCGGCCGGCAGCGAGGCCAGCCACGCATCGGTAGCCTGGAGCACGCCCGCCGATACCCGCCAGCGGCCGTCGGCCTCCTCCTCGACCGTCGCCGCATAGACATCGCCCCGGCCGGCGTCCCAGGCGATCGCCAGCGGCTGGCCCCGCCAGCCGGCGACGCGGGCCGTTTCGGCTGCCACCGCCTCGAATCCCGAGACACCTACCAGCCTGCATCCCGCCGCCCAGGCGATCGCCTTGGCCGCCGACACGCCTACCCGCAGGCCGGTAAAGGACCCTGGTCCCCGAATCACCGCAACCAGTTCAGCATCCGCCGGCCGCCAGCTGAGTTCGGCCGCTGCCGCGGCGATCGCCGAGGCCACCAGCCGGGCATGACCGGTCGCCTCGCCCAGATGCCGCACCGCCAAACGCGGGCCATCGCAGGCGGCCACGCTTCCACCGGCCAGGCTGGTGTCGATGGCGATGGTCCTCATGCCGGGCCCTGAGACAGGATTCTTGACCGTGTTTCATGCCGGCCGTAGCCTCCCAGGCTATATAGTAAGGTTAGGAAACGTCATTGTCGGATTTTCATTGGCCCGCCGGGTCTGGAACCATACGTGAAGCGGGCCATCATCAGCGACGTGCACGGCAACCTCGAGGCCCTTCAGGCCGTGCTGGAGGACATCGACCGCCAAGGCGTCGACAGCGTCATCTGTCTGGGCGACGTGGTGGGCTACGGGCCCAACCCCTGTGAATGCGCGAAACTGGTGCAGGAGCGGTGCGGGGTGGTGATCCTCGGCAACCACGACCAGGGCGCCCTGTTCGATCCCGATGGATTCAACTCCGGGGCGGAGCGGGCGATCCGCTGGACTCGCAATCAGATCGAGTTGCACGACCGCTTGCCCCGCAACGCCGCCAATCCCGTCAGTGATTTTTTGGGCGAGTTGGTGCGGAACTATCAGGACGGCGACCTGATGTTCGTCCATGGCTCCGCCCGGCGGCCGCTGGACGAATACGTTTTTCCCGAAGACATCTACAACCCGCTCAAAATGGAGCACATTTTCGCGCTGGTGCCCCGGTTCTGCTTCCAGGGCCATACGCACATCCCCGGCGTCTTCACGGCGTCTCCCGAGTTCACCGCGCCTTTGGTGCCGGCGGGTGAGACGGAAGTGGCGATCGAGCTCCCGGCCGGCAAGGCGATGGTCAACGTCGGCTCCGTCGGCCAGCCCCGGGACGAGGATCCGCGGAGCTGCTACGTCGTGCTCGAGGACAACAAGCGGGTGCGGTTCCGGCGGGTGCCATACCCTTTTGAGAAGACCCGGGAAAAAATCCACGCCATCGCCGATCTCGACAACTTCCTGGGGGATCGGCTCGCGCAGGGACGGTAGCCGAGAGCGGGCCAACGCCTCCGGCACGCTCGGTCTGGGCAGTTCGGAGCGGCACCGGGCGAGCGGGCCGGTATACTTCCAGGCCATCCTCCGAGGGCCAGTTGTGGAACGCCGCTACGTCGTTTTTTTCGCCATCGCGCTGGCGATCATCATCACCAGCCAGATGCTCCAGGCGTGGCTTTATCCGCAACCGGCCGAGCGGCCCGGTCAGCCGGCCGAGGTGGCCGCCCGCGAGGTGGTCGATCAGATCGATGCCGCCGCGGGGCCGCCCGCCACGGAGCCCTCGGAACGGGAGCCCCGGGAACTCGAGCTGAACGAACCGGTCGATCCGGCGGCAGAGCCGTCGGCTCCGCGAACCCGTCTGAGCCTCGGTTCGCTCGATCCTGAGAGTCCGGCCCGGATGCTCGTCACCCTCACCAGCCAGGGCGGTGCTGTCGAGCGGATCGAACTGGCCGACGAGCGATTCCACGACCAGGACGATCGCTCCGGCTACGTTGGGCACATCGCGGCGGTCGCCGCCGAGGCAGGCTGCCGGATCGGCCTCGTGGGCGCGGGGACGCCGGCCGATCTGGCCGGGCTGAGGTCGGGTGACGTGATCACCGCGGTCAACGGCGAGGCGACGGCCGACCCGGCGGCCCTGGCCGATGTCTTGGCGGGCCTGCGACCGGGTCAGACCGTGCCGTTCGATCTGCTCCGCGACGGGGCCACGCTCGTCCGAGAGGTCACCCTCGGCCGCCGCCCGCTGGAGGTGGTCCGGCCCGAGTTTCGCGGCGAGCCGGTTGACGATCCCGATGGCCGACCGCACGACCCACTCTCCTTTCTACTGTCGCTCGAGGGCCGGGATGGTCGGAGCCGGCCTGCCGATCCGCTCGCCGAGATCAGCGGGGCGTTCCTCGCCGAGGTCGACTGGGAGGCAGCCGCCACCGCCGACGGCGAGGGTGTGCGGTTCACCCGCACGCTGCCCGGCGGCCTGCGGGTTGCCAAGGAGTATCGACTGGCCGCCACTGCCGGCCCCACCGGCGAGCCGGGCTATGCCCTCGACCTGATCATCGAGTTTGAGTCGCCGACCGAAACGATGATCACCTACGCCCTCGACGGCCCGACCGGCCTGCCGACCGAAGGCTGGTGGTACACCCAACGGGTCTGGCATAGCTTCTGGAGCAGCCTTGCCGTCCGCGACGTGGCGATGCGGTTCGTGGGGGGCGAGAGCACGCTGGTCAGCGGGCTCAAGACGCTCGACGGCACGCTCGACCGTCCGGCAACGACCGTCAATCCCGGCAGCCCGCTCTCGTTTGCCGGCGTCGATGCCCTTTATTTCGCCTCGGCGGTGATCCCGGCCACCGGCGACAATGTGCCGGACCTCGCGGAGGTGCGGCCGATCGTGGTCGGCGAGCCGGCCGAGCCCGCCCGCAAGAAACTCGTCAACGTGACGCCCCGGATCATCTCGGCGGATCTCGCCCTCGAGCCCGGTCTGCCGCTGCGGCACCGCTACACGATCTTCGCCGGCCCCAAGCGGCCCGATCTGCTCGCCCAGTTTGGTGCCCCGACGGCCAGCATGAGCGACCTCGTCTACTACGGCTGGTTCGGCTGGGTGGCCCGGCCGATGATCGCCCTCCTGCACGGCCTCCATGCCGTGATCCGCAACTACGGCCTGGCGATCATTCTGCTCACGGTCTTGGTCCGGGGGGCGATGTTCCCGATCAGCCGCAAGCAGGCCCTCTCGTCGCAGAAGATGCAGGCCCTCCAGCCCGAGATGAAGGTCATCAACGAAAAATACAAGAACGACGCCCAGAAGCGAACCGCCGCCACCCAGGAACTCTGGCGGAAGCACGGCGTCAACCCGGCTTCAGGCTGCCTCCCGATCTTCATCCAGCTGCCGATTTTCATGGGGCTCTACCGCGCGCTGGCCACCGATGTCGAGCTCCGCGAGGCACCGCTCTTTTCGTCGGCGATCCGCTGGTGTTCAAACCTGGCGGCCCCCGACATGTTCTGGAACTGGACCGATGTCGTGCCGCAGTTTCTCTCCGCCCCGGCGGGCTGGCTGGGACCGTATCTCAACCTCCTGCCGCTGGTGACGATCGGGCTCTTTCTCTGGCAGCAGAAGCTCTTCATGCCGCCGGCGGTCGACGAGCAGCAGCGGATGCAGCAGCAGGTGATGAACTACATGATGTGGTTCATGGCGCTGATGTTCTTCAAGGTACCCTCGGGGCTCTGCCTGTACTTCATCGCCTCGAGCCTCTGGGGCATCGCCGAACGGGTGCTCTGGCTGCCCAAGCCGGCGGCGGCAACGGCCGCTGGCGGTGTGCGAGTGGTCGACGCGGCCTCAAAGCCGGCCGGTCCGTCAGCGGGCGACGCGGCCCGCGAAAAGCGGCTGGCGCGAAAGCGGCGGGGGTGAGGAGGCGGTTGGCGTGGTGGTGAACGCGGTTTGGGCTTGTTGATGGTGAACGGGTGGCGGGCTTCCGGAGGCCGGGAAAGCCCAACGGCCCGCCGTCCCCCCGGCACGCGCCGGGGGGCTTCTCTGGGTGGCCGCTGTCTATGATGCGTGATGCGGAGAGGTAGCCGGCTTCGCCTCCGTCCGCTGTCCTCTCGCCGCCCATTCCTCGATGCTTTCCACCAGCGACCTGATTGTGGCGGCGGCGACATCCGGCGGGGCCGGGTCGCGGGCGATCGTGCGGCTGGCCGGTGAGGGCCTCGCCGAAATCCTGGCGAGGATGTTTGACGCACCGTCGCCTGTTTCCCGTGACGGCCTTGGACGGCCGCGGCTGATTACGATGCGGCTGGCGGCCGCCGGTCTGGGCCGAGATTGGGGGCCGCTGCAGGTCGATGTCCTCTCCTGGCCGGGGGAGGCCGGGCCGCTGGGGCAGCCGCTTGCCGAGCTGCAACTGCCCGCCTCCGGTCCGCTGGTGTCGGCGGTGGTGGAGGAGGCCTGCCGGCAGGGCTGCCGCCTGGCCCGGGGGGGGGAGTTCACGCTGCGGGCGTTCTTGGCGGGTCGGCTCGACCTCGTCCAGGCCGAGGCGGTCTTGGCGGTCGTCGAGGCACGCACATCGGAGGAACTGGCGACGGCCCTCGATCGGATGGCGGCCGGCGCCGCCGGGCCGCTGGCTGCCGTCTGCGGCGACCTGCTCGACCTGCTGGCCGATGTCGAGGCGGCCATCGATTTCGCCGACGAGACGATTCCCGACAGCGTGCCGGCCGCCGCGATCGCGGGCGATGTGGCCCGTCGGATCCGGCTGTGCCGTGAGGCTGTGGAGCAGATCGCGGATCGGCTGGTCGCTCGCGGGACGGCCGCGGCCGACCTTCCCAGCGTCGCGCTCGTCGGACCGCCGAACATCGGCAAGAGCACCCTTTTCAATGCGATGCTTGGTCGCGAGGCCGCGTTGGTGGCCGATGAGCACGGCACGACGAGAGACTGGCTCGAGGGCCGGCTCGTGACCGCCGCGGGCCCCGTCTGCCTGATGATCGACATGGCGGGCATGCGGGAGCTCGCCTCGCCGGCGGAGAGGCTCAACGCGGGCGCGAGTCCCGCCGCCGCCGGCTTCACCGCCGCCGCCGAGGCGTCGGCTCGGGACGTCGTCAGTCGTTGCGATGTGGTGGTGGTTTGTCGCGACACTGGCACTGCGAGGGTTGACCCGGCCTGGCTGCCAACGGGCATTCCCCGGCTCGAGGTGGTGACCCGCTCTGATCGGGCGGCAACACCGCCCGCGGGCGATGCCATCGCTACCAGCGGCCTGACCGGCGCGGGCGTTGGCCTGCTGCGGACGGCAATCGTCGAGGCCGTCAGCGGGCTGCCAGCCCGCGGAACGGTCGCCACCGAGCGGCTGGCGGCCGGGTGTGCCGTTGCCAGCCAGGCGCTGGCGACGGCGGAGGGGGCCTGCGCGGACGCGGCGGTCAGCGCGGATGAGGCTCTCGTCGCCGTGGCCCTGCGGCGTGCTGCCGAGGCACTGGCTGATGTGACCGGCGCTACGATCGACGCCGATCTTCTCGACCGCATCTTTTCCCGCCACTGCATCGGCAAGTGAGGCTTTTGTGTCGCAGGCAACCGCCGGTTTCCGATCGCTCGATCCAACACTCGCCCGGCTGGCTGCGGGCTCGGCGAGCTGGGTGAACCAGAATGCCGGCATGCGGGCGGCCCTGGCCCTCGAGACCGCGGAGGCCGTCGCGGCGCATGCTGACCGCTGGGTCGAGGCGTCCCTCGCGATCAAGGCTGCCGACTCGGCCGACTCGGCTCAGCACCGTTTGGCGATCGAGGCCGAGGAGACCGCCACCGGCCCCCTGTCGACGCTCCGGCTCCTGCTGGCGACGGCCCGGGCCTGGCAGGAAATCGCTGAGCATGGCCGGCCGGCCGGGAGCCAGGCTCCTCGGGTCGAACATCCCGCCGCAGGTTCTGCCGGGCCGGCCTCGTTCATTGGGGTCGAGGTGCTTCCCGTGCCGAAACTGCACGATCAGGCGATCTTTCAAGGCCATCGGGCGACGGTCCGCTGCGTCAACCCCGGTGGGATCGCGGCCTTCGAGGCGACCTGGCGAGAGGAGGTCGCCGAGCGACCGATGGCGGGAGGGCTGGCCGCCGTGCTGGCGGCGGGGAATGTCACCGGGCTCGGGCCGGCCGACGCGATCTGCCAAATCTTTGAACACGGGCGGGCGGTCGTCCTCAAACCGCATCCCCTCCACGCCCCGCTCGAGCCCGTCTATCGGGATGCCTTCGCGCCGCTCTTCGCAGCGGGCCTGCTGGCGATCGTGCCGGGCGGGGCCGAGACGGCCCGGGCCCTGACAGCCGCGGCCGCCGTAACCCACGTCCATCTCACCGGCGGCCAGGCTGCGTTCGACGCGCTTGTCTGGGGCGGTCAGCCGGCGGCCGCGGGCGGGCAGCCCCATCTCACCAAGCCGATCACCTGCGAACTAGGCAACGTCACGCCCTGGATCGTCGTGCCGGGACGGTATTCGTCCGGGCAGCTCCGCTATCAGGCCGACCTGGCGGCCGCGTCGATCGCCAACAACACATCCTTCAACTGCATCGCTACCAAGTGCCTGGTGACCTGCCGGGACTGGCCGCAGCGGGACGAGTTTCTCGGGCATGTCACCCGGCGGCTGGGCTCCCTCGCCCCGCGGCAGGCCTGGTTTCCGGGGGCTGCGGCTGCCTGGGCGGAGGCCACCGGCCGATCGGTGCCGGGCGATGGCACTTTGCCCTGGCACCTTGCCCGCGATGTCGATCCGACGGCCGACCGGCGGCTGCTCGAGCGGGAGTGGTTCTGCCCGGCCGCGGCTGAGGTCGCCTTGCCCGCCGCCGACATCGAGGCTTTCTGCAGCCACGCGACCGACTTCGTCCGCGGGCTACCCGGTTCGCTGGCGGCCAGCGTGACCATGCCAGAGACCCTCGGCCAGCGGGATCGGCAGCGGGCCGAACTGCTGGTCGAGCACCTCCGCTACGGCGTCGTGGCGATCAACACGTGGTCGGCCCTCGCGTACGCGCTGGGGAGTGTTCCCTGGGGAGGCTATCCCGGCAGCACGCTGGCCGACCCCGGCAGCGGAATCGGCCGGGTGCACGACCCGTTGATGCTGCCCCTGGTTCACAACTCGATCCTGCGGGCTCCGTTGGCCGGCAGCCTTACGCCCGCCTGGGTGCCCTGGCACCGCTCCGGTAAACGGTTGGCTCAAGGCGTGCTGGCGATGTATGCCGCCATCGCCCGGGGCGGGCGAGGCTTCGGGCCGCTCCTGCGAATGTTGCCCGCCGTGGTCTGGGGATAGGCGGCCGGGATCTTCACGACCGTCGCCGGCCGGGACGGCGGCCCCGGCTCTTCCCAGGAGCGGCTTTCGCCTGCTCGGCTTGGGCTTCAGCCTCTCGCTCCTGAAACTTCTCCGGTTGGCCGGTCAGCTCGTAGAGAAACCGGCTCGGCCGGGACGGCTTGCTGCGGCCCCACTTGGAGCGGGTCAGGCAGAGCGAGAGGGCCAGCCGCCGCCGGGCGCGGGTTACCCCGACGTAGCAGAGCCGCCGCTCCTCATCGAGCCCCTGCAGCCCGTCGCCGAGGGCCCGATGATGGGGCAGGATTCCCTCCTCCATGCCGACCATCCAGACGCAGTCGAACTCCAGCCCCTTGGCGGCATGGAGCGTCATCAGCCGGAGCACATTGTCTTTCGGCTTGTCGTCCTTGAAACGATCCTCCTGCTCCTCCACCTGCAGCACGAAATCATCGAGGAAGCCGCGGATGATCCGGGGCAGGTCGAGTGGCTCCCGCCGCGACCGCTCATGATCGTCGAGGGCGGCCGCCACCTCCTCGCAGCAGGCCCAGCGGGCCTCCGCTTCGGCCGGCTCGTCGGCGTAGAGTTTCTCGAGATAGCCGCGATATCCGACGCTGTCGAGAAGCTGCCGCAGGACGGCCGCGCCCCGCGACTGGTCGGCCGCGACGGGGCCCGCCGTCAGGCCGATCAGCCGTTCCAGGCGGCCCACGCCGTTGGCTGCCGCGGAAGACAGCCGGTTGGCATCACGGAGGCCGCCAAGTTCCCGCCAGAGGCTGCCGCCGCTCTCGGCGGCTCGTTCCCGGGCGGAGCGGACGACGCCGGCCGAGATGCCCCGGGGCGGGACATTCACGACCCGGGCCAATGCCAGGTCGTCATCGGGATCGACCAGCAGCCGGAGGAACGCCATCACGTCCTTGACTTCGCGGCGGTCGAAAAAGGAGCGGCTGCCGACGAGTTCGTAGGGGATCTGCCGGCGGCGGAGTTCCTGCTCGAAGCTCCGCGTCTGCTCGCCCGTTCGCACAAGGATCGCCGCCTCGCCGGGGGAGACCTGCCTCTCCCGGAACAGGCTCTCGATGTCGGCCGCCACCCGGCGGGCCTCATCCATTTCGTCCTGCGCCTGCACGATCCCCGGCGCCGGTCCCGGGGGCCCGTTGGAGACGAGCGTCTTGCCGTGCCGGCGGGTGTTCTGCTCGATCAGGAGGTTGGCCGCCCGGATGATCTCGGGCGTGGAGCGGTAGTTCTCT
Organism: uncultured bacterium; assembly: GCA_937959175.1. GTDB lineage: Bacteria > Planctomycetota > Planctomycetia > Pirellulales > UBA1268 > QWPN01. The sequence goes on from CALGAS010000628.1 coordinate 8,741, forward strand.
TCGAGCTTGACCACCTGGGCTCCGGGCCACCGCCGGGCGAAGTCGAGGATGTGGGAAATCTCGGCGCCCCGCCAGGCATAGATCGACTGATCGTCGTCTCCAACGACGCAGATGCTGCGGTGATCCCGGGCCAGCGCGGCAAGGATCCGCTCCTGGATGCCGCTGGTGTCCTGATATTCGTCGACCAGGAGATGATCGAAGCGGCCGGCCTCCGCCTCCCGGATCGACTCGTGGTCGCTGAAGAGTTCGTCCACGAGCATGAGGAGGTCGTCGAAATCGACCGCGCCGGCCGTCCGCAGCGCCTCCTGGTAGCGGCGGTAGCCGATTGCGGCGAGCGTCCAGGAATCATCCGAGTCGGCCGGCAGGGAGTCGGCCGCCTCGCCGGGGCGGACTGCCCGACTCTTCCAGCGGCTGATGCGATTGACCAACTCGCTCGGCGAGAGCACTGTCTCGGCGATTTTGATCGCTTTGAGCGCCGTCCGCGCGGCCGATTCCTGTTCGCCCCGGTCGATGATCGCGAATCGTTCCGGATAGCCGAGCGTCGTGGCATGCCGTCTGAGAATCCGCACGCAGAGCGAATGAATCGTCGAAATCTCCGGCCGCTCCGGGGCCTCGCCCTCCGCCGGCCGCCGCCTTCGCTTGCCGAGGAGGGTGGAGGCCCGGGCGAGCATCTCGCGGGCGGCCTTGTTGGTGAAGGTGACGGCCAGAATCCGGCTCGGGGGCGTGCCCCGTTGCACGAGCTGGGCGATGCGGGTGATCACCACGCGTGTCTTTCCGGTCCCGGCGCCGGCGAGCACCAGCAGCGGGCCGGCCGGTGCCAGGACCGCCTCCGACTGGGCGGCGTTGAGCCCGGGGACGCCCACGCGACGGGCAGGGCGGGCGACAGGTTGGGGGGCGGAGGTCGACACGGCGGGAACGGGCCTGGCCACAGTCAGCGGACGAGAGTCGCCCGAATCTACCACTGCCGACCTCCCCGCGCCACCGACCAGCTGCCGCGGTGCGATGGGGGGCGGTGGGGGTCGCCTTGACGCCTCGTGGCGGGGTTCGTCTATTGGGCGAGCGAAAACCTCTGGAGCTCACTGCATGGCAACCGACAGCCGGCCGCCTCTGGGCGACCTCGATGAAAACGACCTCGCGGCAGCGACGATGTCGATCGTCGACCGGGTGCGGCCGCACCTGGCGGCGATCGTGACCGTCGTGGCGATCCTCTTTCTCGGGCTGGCTGCCACGGTGTTCGTCCGCTCGCAGGCCAGCTCGGAGCAGGCGCTGGCCTGGGATGCGCTCTATCGGGCCCTGCCGCTGCGTGATTCCGACCAGCTCCGAGCGATTGCCGCCGATTTTCGAGGCGAGCCGGCCGGAACGCGGGCCCTGCTGGCCCTCGGCGACATGGCGCTGGCCGACGGCAACGGTCTGCTGATCCGGGATCCCGGGCGTGCCCGCGGCCGGCTGGAGGACGCCGTCGAGTTCTACACCGACGCCAACGCCTCCCGGCCGACCGGGATTGCCGCCCAGCGGGGCATCCTCGGCCTGGCACGGGCCCGGGAGAGCCTCGGCAGCCTCGCCGAGGCTCGCCGCGGGTATGAGGCGCTGGTGGCCGAGTATCCCGACAGCCCGTTCGCGACGCTTGTGGAGGATCGGATCGCGTCCCTCGACCGGCCGGCCACGGAGCGGTGGTACAACTGGTTGGCCGCCCGATCGGACACGGACGCCGGCGGTGAATCCGAGGACTCGAGCGACGCACCTCCAGCCGCCAGTGCCGAACCAGCCGAATCAGCCGTCGATGATGAGCGGCCCGCCGAGCCCCCGGCCGGGTGAAGAACTGACCTGGACGGTCGCAGCTACTGACGCCGGCCAGCGGCTCGATGTCTTCCTGGCCGCCGCCTTCCCCGACCGAAGCCGTTCCTTCCTGGCCCGGGCCATCGCGGCCGGCGGCGTCCGCGTGGACGGCGTCGTGGCCCGCGGATCGTTGAAGTTGCGGCCGGGCCAGTCGTTGGTCTTCACGGTGCCCCAGCCGCCCCGCGAGGGGCCGGAGGCCGAGGAGATTCCCCTCCGGTTCATCCACATCGACGAGGTGATCGCCGTTGTCGACAAGCCGGCTGGCATGGTGGTGCATCCGGCCAAGGGCAACTGGAAGGGCACGCTCGCCGGCGGACTCAAGTGGCACCTCGAGCAGGCGAGCGGCGGCGGCGGGCTTTCCTCCGCCGGCGGCCCGACGCGACCGGGGATCGTGCACCGGCTCGATCGGGATACCAGCGGCGTGATCGTGGTGGCCCGCAGCGAGGCGGCCCATCATGCCCTGGCCCGCCAGTTCGAGCGGCGGACGGTTTCCAAGACCTATCTTGCCATCACCCAGGGCCAGCCGCGGTTCGATGCCGACGAGATCGACCTGCCGATCGGAATCCATCCTTATCAGCGGGAAAAGATGGCGGTCCGGCGGGGACACTCCACCAGCCGCGAGGCCGTGACTCGCTACGAGGTGCTGGAGCGATTCCGGCTGGGAGCGCTCGTGAGGGTGACGCCGCGAACCGGCCGCACCCACCAGATCCGCGTCCATCTGGCCGCCGTCGGCGCCCCGGTGCTGTCCGACGCGCTCTACAGCGGCCGGCCGGTGATCGAGCCGCCGCTGGTAGGGCTCCCTCCCGGGCCGCCGCTGCTGGAGCGGCAGGCGCTGCACGCCGCCGCGCTCGAACTCGATCACCCGGCGACTGGGGCGCGGACCCGATTCGAGGCTCCGCTGCCGGATGACATGGAGCGGATCCTCGCCGCCCTCAGGGCTCAGGCATGAGACTGGCCGCGATCAGCCGGGCGGGCCGCCGGGCGATTCCTCCAGGAGCAGCATCGCCCTCGGCAGCGTTGAGTCGATCGCCCGGGCGAGGCCGACCACAAAGCCGGCGGCGCCGTCTCGCCAGCCGCCCCGCCAGACGTAACTTCCCGCAAACGCGGTGGCCGCCCGTAGAGGGAGCGACCAGACCCGCGGCCGTTGTCCTTTGCGACGCATGATCGCCGCCTTCAGCGGGGCGTAGCGAACTGCCCGCGCCAGCACGTCTCCGCAGCCGGCGTAGCTATAGTGGACGAGGGAGCCGGGCAGCAGCACCGGCCGGCGGCCCGACTCGACCTCCTCGTGCACCGGCAGCGGCTTGAAGCCGGCGGTCGTGCGGTTGAAGAGCCGCAGCACGCGGTCGTTCCGCCAGGCGCCATGCCGCACCTCCTGCCTGCCGATGAACGTCCGCCGCCGGAGGGCCCAGCAGGCGTGAGGGTCGGACAGATCGAGCCGAGGAATCGCCGCGCGGGCCTCGTCGTCGAGCACCTCGTCTGCATCGATCGCCAGGATCCAGTCGTGCCGGGCCAGCGCCACCGCCCGGCACTTCTGCGGCCCGTAGCCGAGAAAGGGCTGCTGCTCGATGCGGGCCCCCGCGTTCCGGGCGATGTCGAGCGTGGCGTCGGTCGAACCGGAGTCGAGCACCAGCCGCTCCGCACAGAAGTCGACCGCGGCCAGAACGTCCGCCAGATGGGCGGCGGCGTCCTTGGTGATCACCACCGCCGAGATCGGCAGGGGCCGGTCTGCGGTGGCCGGCGAATCGGTCATGGCCCGGGGGCCGGGTCGGGTGCGGCTGTATCAGCGGAGGCTTCTGATCCAGCCGGCGGGGCTGGTTCGGCAGTGGCGGTGGTCGCCTGCCCCTCGGCCGAGGGCAACTGGAGCGGAAACTCGAGCGTGAAACTGCTGCCTGAGCCAACGGTGCTGGTGGCCCGGATGTCGCCGCCATGCTCGCGGAGGATCTTGCGGCTGACCGTCAGGCCCAGGCCGGTGCCGCGGGCGCCCTTGGTGGAGACGAAGAGCGTGAAGATATCGGCGAGCGTCTCCGGAGACATGCCCGGACCATTATCGACCACCGTGACGCGGGCCAGTTCGTCAGCCGCGTCGACCGCCGCCGTGATCGTCACCCGGCCGTCCGCCCGCTCGGCAACGGCATCGAGGGCGTTGGTGACGACGTTGAGCACTGCCCGCGACATGCCCTCGGGATCGAACAGGAGCCGCGGCAGATCGGCGGGCCGCTGCCAGACGATCTCGGCACCCGATTCCTCGGCCCGCTGGGCCACGGTCTCGACGATGTCGTCGATCAAAGCCCCGAGGTCGCTGGGAACCGGGTCGGGTTCCCGCTCCTTGCTGAAGGAGAGCATGTCCATCACGAGTGAGGAGATCTTGTTCTGGTTGCGGCGGACGATGTCCCAGCCCTTGCGGACCACGCCGGTGTCGTCGTTTTCGAGGCCCATCTCGACGAGATAGCTGCCGCCGCGGATGCCCTGGAGGATGTTCTTGATGTGGTGGGAGAGCGTGGCGATCGTCTGGCCGACCGCCGCCAGCCTTTCCGATTGCACCATCGCGGAGTAGTAGGTGGTGTCTTCGACGGCCAGCGCCGCCTGGTGGCCGATCGCGATCATCAGCTTGAGGTGGTCGTCGCTGAATCGCCGCCGGTCCGTCGATTCGACCAGGGGCACCATCGTGTCGACGTAGATCACGCCCACCGTGCCATATCGGCCCCGCATCGGCACGCAGATCGCCTCCCGCACGCCGGTCCGAACGACGCTGTTGCCGCTGGCGAACCGGTCGTCGTCCTGAGCGTCGCTCGTCAGGACGCCCTCGGTGCGATCGAGGACGTAGTCGAGAATCGTGCGGCTGATCACCATCGTGCCCGTATCGCCCCCCCGCCGGTCCCGCCGGGCCTTGCTCCGCAGCTCGCCGCTGCCTGGGTCGAGAAGCATGATGCAGCCGCGGTCGGCCTCCACCCACTCGAAGACGAGTTGCAGGATTCGATCGAGCAGCTCGTCGATGTCGAGCGTGTGGCTGACGGCCAGGGACGTGCGATACATCACCTGCAGATTGCTGCGGGCCCGGGCAAGCCAGTGGTTCTGGGACTCCTCCGGTGCCGCCAGGACGATCGAATCCTCTTCCCGCATGCTCCGCACGATCCGGGAGCCATCGCCGCCGGCCGGCACGATGTCGACCGCCCCCAGCGATGGCGGCTCTGTCCCGTCGGGGGAGAACAGCAGCACGCTGCGGCCGATCCGGATCCGGTCGCCGGGGGACAGTTCCGCTCGTTCAACCCGCTCGTCGTTGAGGAAGGTGCCGTTGGAACTCTTGAGGTCGCCTACGATGAAAGCCTCGCCGACCCGCCGGATTTCCGCGTGCCGGCGGGAAACCTCGTCGTCATCGAGCTTGATGACATTGCCCACTTCCCGGCCGATGCTGACCGCTCCGCCCTCATCACCGCCAAGGTCGAAGCGGGAGCCGCGGTTGAAGCCTTGGATGACGAACAGGGCGGACAAGGGTGGAATGGCTCCCAGTGAAGATGGATTCGCAACCTGAGATGGATTGTCGCACGGGGCCGCCGGCACGAAAAGTGACAGGCTCGCCGGCCGGTCGGGATGCGTAAAATGGAAGGGACGGAGGGTTGTTCTTCTCGACTCCCGGCACCACTCGGCGGCTCCGCATGGCCGCCGGCAACCACGACAGCGAGGCACGGCATGAGCGACGGTCAGGCGGCAAGCAGGCGGTCTGAAAGGCGGGCGGCAAGGCAAGCGACAACGCGGCTGCGGCCGGGAGGCTGCATCATGGTCGCGCTGGCTGGCCTGTTCGGTGGGCTCGCGGGGGCCGTCGGCCGGGCGGATGCCCCAGCTGCAGTGGAGCAGATCGGCCCCGGGGAGGTCGCGGACGCGGAGGCCGCAGAACAAACGGCCCTCGAACGGGACGTTGCCTGGCTGGCCGCTCCCGAGCGGGAGGGGCGTGGCCCGGGCACCGCCGGCATCGAGGCCGCCGCCGAGTGGCTTGCCACGCGTTTCGCAGACCTCGGCCTCGAGGTGCCCGAGCAGCGGGAGAGCGTCTGGCAGCCGTTCGAGATGACGCTCGAGGCAAAACTGGGACCGGCGGAGGCTAATCGGGCCGAACTCGTCGGGCCGCCCGCCTCCGACGGAAGCCGCGAACTCGTGCGGCTTGCCCTCGGCGAGGACTTCACCCCGCTGGCAATCGGAGGCTCCGGAACATTCGACCTGCCGCTGGCCTTTGTCGGCTACGGGATCACGGCGCCGGCCGAGCACTACGACGACTACGAGGCCCTGGCCGACGCAGGGGGCGGCAAGGGCAGGGGAGTGATCGTGTTGCGGCAGGAGCCGCAGAAAGACGATCCCCACGGGGCCTTCGACGGCAACCAGACATCCGAGCATGCGGCGCTGGTCCGCAAGGCGGCCAATGCCTCGGAGCATGAGGCGGGTGGACTGATTTTTCTCAACGACACCGATGCCGGGGGTGACGACCTGATGGCCTTCGATCGGGCCGGGGCCGGCTCCGACAGCCGCTCGATGCCGATCCTGCATGTGAAGCGATCGGTCATCGACCGGGTTGTCGCCGAGACCCTCGGCCGGCCGCTCCACGAGATTCAGCAGGCGATCGACGACACGCTCGAGCCCCAGTCGGCGGAGCTGAGAGGCTGGCGGATTCGTGGCGAGACGGCGATCGAGCGGGAGCAGACCGAAGGCCGCAACATCCTGGCGATGCTGCCGGGGATCGGCCAGCCGGCGGCAGGGGAGAGCCCGGCGATCCCCGCGGCCGAGACGGTCATCCTCGGCGGTCACTACGACCACTTGGGTTACGGCGGCACCAACTCGGCGGCGCCAGGGGTGAAGGCCGTCCACCACGGGGCCGACGACAATGCCAGCGGCACCGCCCTCTTGGTGGAGGTAGCCCGGCGTCTGGCCGCGGGGCCACCGCTTCCCAGGAGCGTGCTGTTTGCGGCGTTTTCCGGGGAGGAACGGGGGCTGCTGGGCAGTGCCCATTACACCGCCAATCCGGCGGTGCCCCTGGCCGACACCGTGGCGATGGTCAATCTCGACATGGTGGGCCGGCTCGACGGCAACAAAGTGATCGTGCACGGCACCGGCACCGGCACCGGCCTCGATCCGCTCGTTGACCGGCTCGTGGCGGCTCACGGCCTCGAGGCAGCCAAGGAACCGGGGGGCTTCGGGCCGAGCGATCATGCCAGTTTCTATGCCAAGCAGATTCCGGTGCTGCACATCTTCACGGGGTCGCACGCCGACTACCACCGGCCGACCGACACCGCCGACAAGATCAACTATGAGGGCATGGCGAAGCTGGCCGATCTGGTGACGGGCATCGTACGTGACCTGGCCTCAGCCCCGGAGCGGCCCGCCTACATCGAGGTCGCCTCGCCCCAGTTTGCCCGCGGCGGCGACCGGCCCTACTTCGGGAGCATCCCCGATTTCGGCAAGCCCGGCGACGGCTATGCGATCTCGGGCGTCAGCAAGGAATCGCCGGCGGCCCGGGGCGGCCTCGCAGGCGGCGACCGGATCGTGCGGCTCGGGGACAGCGCGATCACGAACCTCGAGGACTTCGACAGCGCCCTGCGCAAGCACAAGGGGGGCGACACGGTGCCGGTGGTGGTCGTCCGCGACGGGCAGGAAGTGCGGCTCGAGGTGACCCTCGACCCGCCCCGATAAGGCGTCAGGGGAAGCGAGCGGGGAGAGGGTTGGTCGTGATGGCGGATTGAGCGTGAGGGTGGTGAGCGGTCGTGCGGGCTTCCGGGGGCCGGGATGGCCGAACGGCCCGCCGTCCGGCGGTACAAGTCCCGTTGGTGATTTGGTTGTGCAAGCGTTTTTGGCGGGTTGGTGGTGAAGGCGGGGAGTAGATCGGGAGTTGGGTGGCCCAACGGCCCGCCGTCCCCCCGGCTCGCGCCGGGGGGCTTCTATTGCGT
>CALGAS010000629.1 GCA_937959175.1 uncultured bacterium
GTCCGCACCAGTGTCATCGCGTGCTTCGCCCGGCCTTCGGCCACGAACTTGCGTTCGTAGTTCGTCCCCACGAGTTCGCCCGGCCGGGCCGAACTCGGGGGGACGAACGTCGTGCGGCGGAACAGCCCGCGGCCCTCGGCCCACGCGGCGTGCTCCTCGTACCAGGCCCAGAGTTCCTCGTGATCGGTGACGATGTGCAGGCGTCCATCGGGCTCCAGCACGCGGTGGAAGGCCTCGAGCGTCTCGTGCTGCACGACCCGCCGCTTGTGGTGGCGGCTCTTGGGCCACGGGTCGCTGTAGTAGAGGTGGATCACCCGGGCCACGCCGGAGACCGTCCGCCACCGGAGCAGGTCCACCGCGTCGCCCCAGAGCAGCCGCACGTGCTCCAGGCCCCGGCGGCGGAGCCGGTCGGCGGCGTAGCGGGCGAACTCGCCGGCGTGCTCGATGCCCAGGAAGTTCGTGCCCGTGTCGATGGCCGCCTGCTGCACCAGGAAGGTGCCCTTGCCGGACCCGATCTCGATCTCGAAGGGCCGGCCGGGATCCTCGAACCACGTCCTCGGATCGAACGACGGCGGCTCGCCCGGCTCGGGGAGCGGGGGAAGGTCATCCCGGGTCAGCCCGATCCGGCCCGGATCGAGCTCCCGGCCACGGGAGATGCCGAAACTCATGGGGCGGAGTGTAGGTCGTCCGCGGCCGGGGGCTGTGGCGGCACCGGGGGCTCCGGGCCGCCGCCGTCGCCGCCGCCGCCACCATCATCGAGCACCATGATCTCGGCCAGCTGCTTGCGGTGCAGGTCCGGCACCACGCAGTCCTCGGCCGGGTGGCCCACCGGCAGCAGCAGGAACGGCCGCTCGTGGTCGGGCCGGCCGAGGACATCGGCGAGGAACTTCATCGGGCTCGGCGTGTGGGTGAGCGTGCACAGGCCGGCGTGGTGGATGGCCGAGATCAGCATGCCGGTGGCGATGCCCACCGACTCGTTGACGTAGTAGACCTGGTCACTCGGGGCGTCGGGACGATCGTCCCGGGTGAGCTTGAAGACCACGATCAGCCAGGGGCAGGTCTCCAGGAACGACTTGTCGGGGTCGGTGCCGAAGGGGGTCAGGTCCTCCAGCCACCGCTCGCTGGCCCGGCCGCCGTAGAACGCCCGCTCCTCGGCTTCGGCCGCCTCGCGGATCCGCCGCTTGAGGGCCGGATCCTGCACCGCCACGAACCGCCACGGCTGCTTGTGGGCCCCGCTGGGGGCGGTGCCGGCCGCGGCGATCAGCTGCTCGACCACCGCCCGCTCGATGGGGCGGTCGGAGAAGAAGCGGATCGACCGGCGGCGGTCCATCGTCTCGCGGAACCGGGTGGCCGCGGTCAGCGGATCCACGCCGGGGTCGAAGGGGCGGTAGGGGACGTGGGCGGGCGGCAGGGCCATGGCGGGATCCGGCGGCGGGTGGGGATGGCGGCGGGACCACGGTAGCCGGGGCGGGGCGTGGCGGGGCCCGCCAGGATCGTGGTTGACGCGAGATACTATGCGTGGCAAAGTATGAGGCACGCCCTGCAACCGTTGCCTGGAGCCTTGAGATGTTCGTCGCCTTCGCCCCTCGGCCGCATCGCTTTCCGGCCGCGTTTCCAGGGCTGCTGCTGCTCGCGATGATGGTGGTGGTGCCGTGGTTCGGTGGCGAACCGGCGAGAGCGTCGGCTCCCACCGACCCCGACAACGCGGCCACGTGGTACCAGAAGGCGATCGACGAGCTTTCGGGGCTCTCGCCGGACATTCGCCGGCCCGTGGATGACTGGGATCGCCGGTCCCCGCCCTCGGACCGGATCCGACGGTCACTGTCCCGGCGCGAGCGGGTGTTCGACCTGCCCGCCTCGCGCTTCGACGATTTGGCCGAGGCCCCGGAGCATCTGCGGCATTTTGCTGCCATTCATCCGCGGGATCAGCGCACCTGGGTGGCCCCCTGCGGCTATGGGGACGATGCGCTTTTGGCGGAGGCTCTTGCGGCCACCTACGGCA
>CALGAS010000630.1 GCA_937959175.1 uncultured bacterium
CTCGTGGGAAACCGAGCTTCGCCATCCTGGCTACGCTCGGTTTCCCAACGCCCGCGAGATGGCACGGGCGAACCCGAAGCCTGCGCGGGGTGAACCCGCCGGATGGCACGGGCGAACCCGAAGCCTGCGCGGGGGCCGACTTTGCTAGACTCCCGCCGTCAACTCGAAGCCAAGGAGCCCGCATGCCCGCGACCGCCACCGATCTCGACCGCCTCGCCATCGACACGATTCGCACGCTCTCGATGGATGCCGTCCAGGCCGCCAACAGCGGACACCCGGGCACACCGATGGCCCTGGCGCCGGTCGCCTACACGATCTGGAAGGATTTCCTGCGGTACGATCCGGTCGATCCTCGCTGGCCGAATCGCGACCGGTTCGTGCTCTCCTGCGGCCACGCCTCGATGCTGATCTATGCCCTGCTCCACCTCGCCGGCGTTCGCGGTGGCCGGCCAGGCCAGGCAGGCCACGACGAGTTGGCCGTGTCGCTCGAGTGCATCAAGAAGTTTCGCCAGCTCGGCAGCCCCTGTGCCGGCCACCCCGAGCACCACCTGCTGGAGGCGATCGAGACGACCACTGGCCCGCTCGGCCAGGGCTGCGGCAACTCGGTCGGGATGGCGATGGCCGCGAAGTGGCTGGGTGCGCACTACAACCGACCCGGCCACACGCTCTTCGACTACGACACCTACGTCCTTTGCAGCGACGGTGATCTGATGGAGGGGGTGGCGGCCGAGGCGGCCTCGCTCGCCGGCCATCTCGGGCTTGCCAACCTCTGCTGGATCTACGACGACAACGCGATCACGATCGAGGGGGAGACGGAACTCGCCTTCAGCGAGGACGTGGGGCGGCGGTTCGAGGGGCTCGGCTGGCGGATCGAGCATGTCGCCGACGCCAACGACACCGCCGCGCTCGGCCGGGCCCTCGAGGCCTTCAAGGCCGAGGCGTCGAAGCCGACGCTGGTCATCGTCAAGAGCGTGATCGGCTACGGAGCCCCCACCAAGGCCGGCTCGCACGCTGCGCACGGGGCGCCGCTGGGGCCTGCCGAGATCAAGGGGGCCAAGGAAGCCTACGGTTGGCCGGCCGATTCGGAGTTTCTCGTGCCGCCAGAGGTGCCCGAGCATTTTGCCGCCACCCTCGGAGCCCGCGGCGGCGAGGCCCGCCGAGCCTGGGAGGATTCTCTGACGAGCTACCGCGAGGCCGACGCCGCGGCCGCGGAGGAACTGGGCGAGTTTCTCGGCGGCAGCCTGCCGGCCGGCTGGGATGCCGGAATCCCGGTCTTCCCGGCCGATGCAAAGGGGCTGGCCAGCCGGGTCTCGTCCGGCAAGGTGATCAACGCCATCAGCGAGACCGTACCCTGGTTGCTGGGAGGCTCGGCCGACCTCGCTCCCTCCACGATGACGCTCGTCAAGGGTGCCGGCAGCTTCGGCCGGGAGAACTACGCCGGCCGCAACCTCCACTTCGGCATCCGCGAGCACGGGATGGCGGCCGCCTGCAACGGCCTGGCCCTCTCCGGCCTGCGGCCCTACTGCGCCACGTTCTTCGTATTCTTCGACTATCTCAAGCCAGCGCTGCGGCTCTCGGCTCTCGGCGAGCTCGGCGTGATCTACGTGCTGACGCACGATTCGATCGGCCTCGGTGAGGACGGGCCGACGCACCAGCCGATCGAGCAACTCGCCAGCGCCCGGGCGGTGCCGGGGCTGTCGGTGTTTCGGCCGGCCGACGCCAACGAGGTGGCCGAGACCTACCGTGTCGTGATGGAGCGGGCCGATCGCCCGGCGGTGATCGTGCTTTCCCGGCAGAACCTGCCCACGCTTGATCGCGACGGCCTGGGGGCCGCCTCGGGGGTCGCCCGCGGCGGCTATGTGCTCAAGGATGCCGGCGGTGGGCAGCCCGACTGCATCCTGATCGGCACCGGCAGCGAGGTCGGCATCTGCCTGGCCGCCGCCGAGCAACTTGCCGCCGAGGGCGTTCGGGCCCGCGTGGTCAGCCTCCCCTCGTGGGACCTCTTCAGCGAGCAGGACGAGGCCTACCGGGAGAGCGTCCTGCCGGCAGCCGTCACCGCCCGGGTCGGCTGCGAGGCGGCCTGCGGCTTCGGCTGGGAGCGGTGGCTCGGGCCGGCCGGCATCTTTGTCGGGATGCAGTCATTCGGGGCCTCGGCTCCGGCTGCGAAGCTCTACGAGCACTTCGGCATCACCGCCGCCGGCGTCGCCGCGGCGGCCCGCCGGTCGCTCGGCCGCTGACGCTTCACCGCGGAGTCGGCCGCTCAGGGCTGATGATGAGAGTCGCCGATCACGGCGTCTTCGGCATCGATGCCGGCCGCCACTTCGCCTTCGTGGTTGCGGTAGAGGTGGTCCTCGCCGTGAAGGGCGTCGACCGTCACCCGCTTGAAGTGGCCGTCTTCGAAAAGGATGTAGTGGATGCCGTCGGGATGGTTGTTGCTCTTCTCGCAGCAATCAGCTGGGGCGTCGGCCATCAGAGGGTGATGCGAGCGGCTGAGATTGCGATAGGGCTGCAGCCGCCCGTCCGGTCCGCGGTGGCCGAGTGTGTAACCGAAATCGCCGCCCATCGTGTTGATCAACTCGTCAAACCGCGCCGTGCCAACCGCGGCTTCGATCTCGTCGAGCGTGGGCACCCGGAATCCTCCCCGCCGGTCGAGATCCGACCCGGGGACCAGGAGCGTACCGTCATCGGCCACCAGCCGATGCTCCGAGACCAGCGTCGGCGCGTAGAGGCCGGCCCGGGAGAGCGGCCCGCCATCGGGAGGCATCGGAAAGATCCCATGATCATCAGCGTAGTCGATGATGCCCGAGGCGAGCGTCTGCAGACTTCGCCCGACCCGCCGATCCCGCGAGTCGCTGATCGCATCAGCGACCAGCGGTACGATCAGGATGCAGGCGGCCACCGCTGAAGCGGCCAGGAGCAGCCGATCGAGCCAGACGCGGCGGCCCGCCGACGCGGCCTCTGTCGAGGGCGACAACGGACGGAGCGGCACGGCGGCAGGCCGTGCTTGAGACTCCACGAAAGCCAGCGTCCGACGGGCCAGGCCGGTTGGTGCCGCCTCGGGGTCCCGGTCGGAGGCGAGCGGCGAGACGGCTCGCTTGAGAAACTCGAGATCGGTTCGCAGCGCCGGCCCCCGGTCGGGGTCGGCAAGGGCCGCCTCGACATCGCGAGCCTCGCCCTCGTCGAGGGCATCAAACAGATAGCCGACAAGTTGTTCTCTCATGACGGCTCAGACTCCCGACCTGTTCATGGCGTGAGACTCCTCGTGGTCAGTCCGTGTCTGCCGCACCGTTGCCGCTGCGGGACCAGGATTCGTTGAGCTTGCGGAGGGCGGAGTGCAGCCGGCTCTTGACCGTCCCGACGGGAATGCCGAGCACGTCGGCTGCCTCGCGGTACTTCATCCCCTGGTGGTAGACGAGCAGGAGTGCCGCTCGCAGCGGTTCGGGCAACTCGTCGACGGCCGAGCGAACCCAGTCGCGAATCTCGGCAGCCTGCAACTGCTCGGCGGCGGTCCGGCCATCGGCGGCGAGCATATCCACCAACGCTCCAAGGTCGTCCTCGCCGGTACGATGGTCGAGACTCACCATCCGGTGACGCTTGTTGCGACGCTGGGCATCGATGGCCTGATGGGTCGCTATCGTGTAGAGCCATGGTCGAAACCGCCGGCCTTCTTCGAACTGATCCTGCTTGAGGTGTACCTGCAGGAACGTCGCCTGAAACACGTCCTCCGCCATCTCGGCGTTGCCGAGGTATCGACGGAGATAGTTGAACAACTCGCTTTCGTACCGGTGCACGAGCAACTCGAAGGCATTCCGATCGCCTCCGGCCCGACAGCGGCGGAGCAACTCCTCGTCGCTCACCCCATCCACCACCACCCCCCCATTCATGGGAGATTCGGGCGAACTGCCGGAACGTGACTCGTGCAGATCCATCGTTGATACGCGGCCCGGGGTCGGACGGTTCACGCGATGCCCTGGTGTGCTCGCTCAGGGCTTGCAATCTCAGAGTATAGCCCCCCGTGCGGGCGGCGATGGTCGCGCCGGCCGGGACCGCTCGTTGACTTTTTCCCGGCCCCAGCCGACATTCTGGCATGACCGGCACGGCCGACACGCACCGCTACCGCTGGGTCACGCCCGGCGACCTGAACGCTTTTTTCGGGCTGTGCATCGATAATTTGGCCGGCCTGGTGCTGACGGTCTCCCTCCTGGCGGCCGTCTTCGGCTACCCGGCGGAGTTCGCCCTCGGCCATCTCGTGCCCGGCACCGCGGTCGGGGTGGTCGTCGGCGACCTCCTCTTTACCTGGATGGCCTTCCGGCTGGCCCGACGGACCGGCCGGACCGACGTGACGGCGATGCCGCTGGGCCTCGACACCCCGAGTACCTTCGGGATGGTCTTCCTCGTGCTGGGGCCGGCCTTCCGCACTGCCCTCGACGGCGACCTCTCCGAGCAGGAGGCGGCCCGCCACACCTGGCACATCGGGATGTGCCTGATCGTCGCCAGCGGCTTCTTCAAGCTGGCCTGCGCGCTGGTCGCCGGGCCGATCCGCAGGCTCGTCCCCCGGGCCGGCCTGCTCGGCAGCCTGGCGGCGATCGCCCTGGCCCTGATCACCTTTCTGCCGATGCTCAAGATCGTCGGCTCGCCGCTGGTCGGGATGGTCGCCCTCGGCATCGTGCTGGCGACGCTGACCGCCCGGCTGCCCTTCCCCGGCCGAGTGCCCGGAGCCCTGGCGGCCCTCCTGATCGGCGGCGGGATCCACTACCTCGGCGACTGGCTCGGCTGGCTGCCGCCGGCCGACGGCCACGCCGCCGTCGACGCCGCGGCTGCGATGTGGCCGACAGCATGGCTCAAGGCCCTGTACTTCGAATGGCTCGGGGCCTGGCAGGACTCGATCCGCTACCTGCCGATCGCGATCCCCTTCGCCCTCGGCACGGTGGTCGGGGGGATCGACTGCACCGAGAGTGCTGCAGCGGCCGGCGACGAATATCACACCGGGCGGATCATCGCCGTCGAGGGGCTGGCGACGGTCATCGCCGGTGCCTGCGGCGGTGTGATCCAGACAACGCCTTACATCGGCCATCCGGCCTACAAGGCGATGGGGGGCCGGGCCGCCTACACCCTCGCCACGGCGATCTTCATCGGGCTGGCCGGGCTGACTGGCAGTTTCGCCTGGCTCTATCAGGCGATCCCCGAGCCGGCCATCCTCCCGGTGCTCGTCTTCATCGGCCTGGAGATCACCGCCCAGAGTTTCCACGCGACGCCGGAGCGGCATTATCCGGCGGTCGCCGTGGCGTGCATTCCGGCCCTGGCTGCCCTCCTCAAGATTCAGACCGACAAGCTCGCCGCCACCGCCACGATCGACGGCACACTCGCGACCGAGCTGTTCGCGATCCGAATCCTCGCGGCGGGGTTCATCGTCACGAGCCTGCTCTGGGCCGGAGTCCTGGCGGCGCTGATCGACCGCAAGCTTCGCGGGGCCGCCGGCTGGTGCCTGGCGGCGGCGGGCTGCACGCTGTTCGGGATCATCCACTCGCCCTTCGCCGATGGCCGCCTCTTTCTCCCCTGGTCGATCGGAGGCCTGCCGGCCGAGGCGGCCGGCCGCGGTCCCTGGGAGCTGGCCGCCGCCTACGGCATTCTGGCGGTCCTCTTTGCCGCCTGGTCGCTGCTGCCGGCCGGCGAGCACGGCGACCCCGCGGCTCACTCGAGCCCGTAGGCTCCGGCGACCGGGATGTCGATGCCCCGGCGGCTGGCAAACTGTGTCCGCGAGAGGAATCGCGGCTCGAGGTTGAAGGTTACGCCGACGTTGTCGCGGCTGTAGTCGACGTTGAAGCCGATCGTCATCAGGAAGGCTTCGCCAATCCGGACCAGTTGGAAGTTCTGGCCGATGTTGCGGCCGGACAGGTCGAGCGCGGTGCCGAAAG
>CALGAS010000631.1 GCA_937959175.1 uncultured bacterium
GTCGTACACCGTCCGCTTTCGCACCCGCTGCCGGAGGCTCCGCATCCGCCGCACCTGCTCCGCCCGGGGCATGGCGATCGCCCGCTCGATCGTGGCGGCCATCCCGTCGATGTCGTGCGGATTGACAAGCACGGCCCGCTCCAACTCATTGGCGCTGCCGGTGAACTCGGAGAGCACGAGCACGCCCGTGTCGTCCCGGCGGGAGGCGCAATACTCCTTGGCGACGAGGTTCATCCCATCGCGGAGCGGCGTCACCAGCATCACGTCGGCGGCCACGTAGTACGCAACCAGCTCCTCCAGCGGCAGGCTTCGCCGGAGATAGTGCACCGGCATCTTGCCGACGTCGCCGAACTCGCCGTTGATGTGGCCAACGAGCGTCTCGATCCGCTCCCGGATCTCGATGTATTCATCGACCTTCTCCCGGGAGGGCACGCTCACCTGGACGAGCACGAGATCGCGGACAGTATGCCGGCCCGCCCGGAGGATCTCGTGCAGGGCCCGCAGCCGCTGGTCGATCCCCTTGGTGTAGTCGAGCCGATCGACCCCGAGCATCACCGTCCGGTTCTCGCCCAACTCGGCCCGAATCTCGGCGGCCCGCTGGATCGTGGCCGGATCGGATGCCAGCCGCTCAATCTTCTTGTAGTCGATCGAAATCGGAAACTCCCGCACCTGCACCGGCCGCCCCTCGACATCGATCGAACTTCCCACACCGCGATACTGTGTGTATCGGTTGACCAGGCGGTTGAAATTCTGGGCTCCGTTCCGCGACTGAAATCCCACGACATCGGCCCCGAGCAGGCCCTCGAGGATCCGCTGCCGCCAGGGAAGCTGGGCAAACAGTTCGACCGGGGGAAAGGGGATGTGCAGAAAAAAGCCGATCCGCAGGTCGGGCCGTGCCTGGCGAAGCATGCCCGGCACCAGTTGAAGGTGGTAATCCTGGACGAGCACGTTAGCGCCCGGTGCCGCCTCCCGGGCCGCGATCTCGGCGAACCGCTCGTTGACAGCCACGTAGGGCCGCCACCAGTGCCGATGAAACTGCGGCTGCTGGCAGGCGTCGTGATAGAGCGGCCAGAGGGTGCTGTTGGAAAACCCTTCGTAGTAGTCACGCACCTCCTCCTCCGAGAGAGGCACCGGCACGTTGTAGAGCCCGTCGTGCGTGAAGGCCGCTGGCTCGCTGGTCGCCGTGCCGGCCCAGCCCACCCAGACGCCCCGTCGGCGTTGCAGAATCGGCATCAGGGCCGACACCAGCCCTCCGGGGCTCGTTTCCCAGCCCGAGTCGGTACGGTGGACGGGAAGGCGATTGGCGACGACCACCAGTTCGCCCTGCTCACCCTCGATCTGCACCTCGTCCGACATGGGCAAATCGTACGGGATCGAACCGACATCCTTCAACCAGCCCGCCGCCCGGATCAGTCTGCCGAAGAGGCCCCGGCCTGGGCCTCGTCTCCCGACTCATCTTCTGGCTCGGTATCCTCGGCAGCATCCGGCTCGGGCTCGACATCGGCAGGCTCGACATCGGCAGGCTCGGCATCGGCAGGCTCGGCATCGGCAGGCTCGGCATCGGCAGGCTCGGCTTCGGCAGGCTCGGCTTCGGCAGGCTCGTCATCAGCCTCCGACTCTTCAGGTCCCCCATCGCCGACGGCAACCTGCTCACCGGTCAGCCGGGCTGCCCGTTTGGCGGCAGTCTCGGCCATCGGCTCGTTGCCGAGCTCGGCAAACCGCTCCGCCGCCATGGTGAATGCTTCGGCTGCCCGCTGCGTGAGTCCCTGCTGTTCAAGCACGGCGCCGAGGTTGAACCGCAGCAACGGAGCCGAGGGTTCGATCGCCAAGGCCTGCCGGAACACGGAGACAGCTTCCTGAATGCGGCCCTCTCGCTCGAGCATGCTCCCCAGGTTGTTGAGGGCGACCGACGAGCCCGGGGCAAGCGTCACCGCCCGCCGGTAGGCCAAAGCCGCCTCTTCCGTTCGGCCGAGTCGCTCGAGCGCCCGGCCAAGCGTCACCGACGCCGCGACACCGCCGCTGCTGTCGACGGCCCGCTGGGCCATCTCGACGGCATCCTCCCACTCCTCGCGTTCGAGGGCCAAACTGGCGAGATTGGTCCAACCGGCTGCCATCTGCGGGTCGAGTTCGACCGCTCGCTGCCAGGCTTCCTCAGCCTCGACCTCACGGCCCACCTTCTTCAGCACGTTGCCGAGATTGAACCACCCAAACACAAACTTCGGGTTGATCTCGACGGCATCCCGGTACAGCTTGATGGCCTCCCGCTCTCCGCCCCGTTCAACCAGGAGCGTCGCAAGATTCGAAAGGGCGATCAGGTTGTCGCTTTCGATCGCCAGCGCCTTGCGATTCTGCTCCGCCGCCTCGACCGGCTCGCCTCGACGGGCGAGCACGCTCGCCAGGTTGGCATGGGCGTAGGCGTTGCCTTCAGTGACCGAGAGCGTATACCGCCAGAGCGTCTCGCTGTCGCGCCAGATCTTGGTCTGTGCCCAACATCCCCACGTCAGCGCAAGGAGACCGATCAAGGCAGCGGCCCAGCCGAGTTCTTTGGGCACCTTGACGCGATCGACAAAGTCGGCGAGCCCCCAGACCAGCGCGACCACCAGCCAGATTTGCGAGACGTAGGTGTAGCGGTCGGCGATCAGCTGAATGCCGCTGGGGATGAAGCCGATCACCGGCAGGAGCGTCAGCAGGAACCAGGCCCAGCCGGCCGTGAACGACGGCCACTTCCGTCGCCAGAACCAGGCAAAGGCCGTGACGGCGGCGACGAACGCGGCCGAGGCGACGACCTGGCTGACCGTCGGACCGATCGCCGAATAGGGGTAATGCGGGGCCAGTCGCACCGCATTGAAGGCCGGACCGAGCCGCAGGCTTGGCCCGAAGACGCCGGCCAGGATGTCGAGAAACAGGATCACCGGCGAGAGCACGAGTTGCATCGCATAACTCGCGTAGGCGACGACGCTCGACGAGGCCCGCGTCAGGAACGGCAGCGTGTTGATCGGCCGGACGACATCCCCCACCGAATAGATTGTGGCGACCGCCGACAGGCCCGCGAGGCCCAGCATCGGCACCTTCTCGATCACCAGTTCAACGAGCGGCCGTGTCCGCACGTCGGTCCGCACCCGCTTGCCGACCGGCCGGGCAAAGCCCCAGCCTCCGGCGAACGGTGCCAGCCGCCGCAGCGGCCACCAGTCGAGGATCAACAGGCCCAGCGGCAGCGTCACAAGCATGCTCTTGCTGAGCAGGCCGGCGGTGAAACTGACGAGCACAAGGGCATACCGCCGCCACGACTGCGGCTTCTCGACGTAGAAGGCGTAGGCCAGGAGCGTGGTGGCAAGGAACAGCCCGCTGAGCACATCTTTCCGCTCGGTGATCCAGGCGACGCTCTCGGCCCGCAGCGGATGGATCGCAAAGACGGCCGCCGCGACCAGGCTGCGGCCCATCGCCCCGGTCAGCCGCGTGATGGCGGCAAACATGAAGACCGCCGCCAGGGCGTGGAGCACCACGTTATGCAAATGGAAGCCGCCCCACCACCAGTTGGGATTCCCGTTCTGGTCGGTGAACCGAAAAAGCTCCGCATCGAGCATGAACGACAGCGTCGTCAAAGGATGCCAGTTGCCGACATGCCCGCTGGTCCAGGCCCGCGTGAAGCCTTCCTTCGTCAGCCCCTGCCGCACCAGCGGGGTCATGTACTGGTCGTCGTCAAAGTTGAGGATCGTGAAGCCGCCGGTCTGCCAGAAAACCGCCGCGACCAGTGACACCAGCAGCACAACCCCGCTGAGAAACGCCAGCACATCGCCGGAGCCAGCAGGAGGCTGGGCGACGGGTT
>CALGAS010000632.1 GCA_937959175.1 uncultured bacterium
GAATGAACTCGTCTACGGCGACAATCCGCTCGTCGACCTCAAGTCGATGATCAAGACCCAACTGGAAGCAGCCGATTCCCCGGGCAGTGGCGGAAATGGCAACAAGTCCACGTCGCCCATGCCTGCGATGATCCATTACTGCCCGGAATGGCCAGAGGCTGATTTTGCAGACGATCCGTACGAGTTGCGGCTCGATGCCGATGCCAGTCGTCCCTGTGAACTTCGCAGCGGCCCCCACCTCCCAGACAATCCTTTCACGCTTGCCGAACTGGAGACGGTCCTCCGCCAGTTTGACGGCGACATGGCGACCCTGCCCCAGCGGCTAGCGGTCGTCCTCGACGACGCGAGCCAGCGTTCGCGGCTTCTGGTGACGACCGACAGCTGGGACACGCCCGCCCTGACGGGGAGCGTTGCCCAGAAGATTGAAGACTACCTCCGCACCCTGCAATGCGATCCCGCCGAGGTCATGTCGCCCGACGTGCTGGCGGGCCTCCGGTTTGACATCAACAGACCATTTCCGGTCGGCGATGCCGAGATGGCCGCCAAACGGGACTTCTGCAAGCATCTCTACATGCTGCTTGTCGCCCTCGGCCAGCCCGCCGACGAGAACACGGCACAGTGGGCGGCCAACGTCGTGGACTACCGCGATCCCGATTCCGTGTTCACCCGATTCCAGTTTGACACCAACCCGGCTGACGGCTGGGGTGAGGGCACCGACGGCTGGGATCCGACCAACTTCGTCTGGGGCATCGAGCGGCCGGAACTCCTGATTGCCCAGACCGTCGCCTTCTACGTGCAGGACAACACCGATGAATCGACGATCCAAGATGCCCTCTACATCTCGCTCTACCGTCCGTCCTGGACTGAAGCCCGCTGGGATCGCAACGGTCTTGTCGAGACCGGCACGTCGGAACCGATCGATCTGGCCGAGAAATCGTCGCAGAGCAGCCAGCCGGTCTGGAGGCTCCGGATCGAGCCGGGAACCACCGTGCGATTCGACAAGCCGGGCAGCGGTGAGAAGGCGATCGACGGTGTCTTCCGAAAGACCGGTGGCGGCAGCGGCGATGCCGTGATCGGGCCCGATGACTATCTGGTCGTCATGCCGGAGCCCCAGAAGTCGACCGGCAAGAAAGACTTCGACACCGCCGCGGTGGAGGTGCCGACGGACCAGAGTTTCATCAAGTTCCAGATCAACTCGGGCGGCACGTTCAAGGCCGAGCAGTGGCCGGGGGCGGCCTCGTACCAGTCAGGCGCTGACACGATCGTCTTCCTGGAGCGGCTTGAAGATCCCTCCAAGCCGTGGGATGACGATCCGACGAAGGGCGAGGCCTACAACCCCTATGTGATTCTTGATCGACTCGGCATCAAGCGTGTCAACCGCACTGGCGAGAATGCCAACAACTGGAAAACCTTCATCCGCGAGCACCTCCTCTGGAACAACGGGCCGTTTGAAACAGTCGGCTCCGAGGCCGGCATCGTGCCGCTTGATCCCAGCATCAAGTCGTGGCTGCCCTGGGCCAACCGGGCCTACATCAGCCAGGCCGAACTGCTCCTCGTTCCCCAGGGCGGTGGTGCCTGGAGGTATTGGGACTACGACACACCCAAAAAGCGGAAAGAACGCAATGTCATGCCCTTCGGCGAACTGCCGACTCCCGATATCCTCGAGGCCGCGATCGTACCGTCCCGATTCGTGGGGTCGCAGGTGAGCGTCGATCCAGGAACGCTCGCGCCGGTGGGCATGCAACTGATTCCGTACAACCAGCTCTCCCGGTGGCGGGAGCCGGGCCGCATCAACTTCAACACGGTGGTGCCGCACACCATCTCCGCGAGTCCGGAGCACAACAACGCCGTCTGGTGGGCGGCCATGGGCCCCGATTCAGCCGTTTCACTCGAGGATTTCGCTGCTGGCGGTCCGGCCACGACCATCTGTGACCTGCTGACGCTCATGCAGGACGAGGGCGTCTACCTCGACACGGCGGCCGCTGCCGGCGTGAAGGGCAACTCCTGGAAGAAGAACCGCCCATACGAACTGGATCCTTCAGCCGCCTATGCGACGGCAATCCGCCTTGGGAACATCGCAACCATCCGATCCCACATGTTCGCGGTCTGGATCACGCTCCGGATTCGGGACACATCCGTGGGCGGAGGCGAGTCGTATCGGCGGCTGTTCGCGATCGTCGATCGCTCCCGGCCGGTCGGTTTCAGCCCAGGCGAAGACCTCAATGTCCGCGACACGATCCGGATCATGCGGTTTGTGGAGTAGGCCGTGGCAGCATTCACCCCCCCAAGGGCGACAGAAACGCGGTCCGAGCGGGGCTTCACACTGACCGAACTGCTCGTCGCCACGCTGCTCTCGCTGGTTGTGATGGGGGCGGTGGCATCGCTATTTGGCCTCTTCGGCCGCACGGTGCGGCTCAGCCAGGCGACGGTCGACATGTCGGCCCTGATGAGGACTGCCGCCTGGCAACTCCGGCAGGATCTTACCGGTGTGACCTGCGAGGTGATCCCTCGTCTGCAGCCGGAGACCAACTCCGGCTACTTCGAACTCCTCGAGGGGCCCGCCCACGACGCCAGCTACGCCCTTGATGGACAGAACCAGCCGACCGGCAATCTGGAGGCAGATACCGACGACATCCTGCTCTTCACGACCCATTCCCTTGCAGGCCCGTTTGTCGGTCGCTACGGCACGACAACGATGGAATCCCCATACGCGGAAGTCGCCTGGTTCTGCAGGCCCGCCAGCGATCAGCCGATCGCGGGAACCACCCTCTATTCGCTCTATAGGCGGCAGTTGCTGGTGACCAGTTACCTGGGCCGCACCGACCTGAGCGACAACGCACTCCCGTTGACCATCGACCGCGGCACCTACGACTTTTCCTTGCGGACCGCCGTCATCGAAGGCCAGGGCACCGTGCTGCTGCCCAACTCGCTGGGTGACCTCACCAAACGAGAACACCGCTTTATGCGGAGTGGATATTCGTATCGCACGGAAGATGGGCTCTCCCGTACGGTGCCGCTCCAGCCGTTCCCATTCGCCTTTCCGCTCGAGCCGACGACAGGCCACGCGATCGCCGACGCTGCTCTCGAGGAATCGGCCCGCGGCTGGGAACACATCATCCTCCCCAACGTGCTCGCGTTCGACGTGCGGGTCTACGATCCGCAGGCCGTGCCGCGCGAAATCGGCAACGAGTGGCTGCTTCCCGGTGATCCGGGATACACCACGCCGGCTGATGCCGGCGGGCCGATAGGGGCCTACGTCGACCTCGGCCGAAGTGGTGCCGCGGCCACGGCCCCGACAGCCCCCTTCCCGCCGACCGGCCAATCCGCCTTTCAGTCCGGCGGTGTGCAGGTCACCGATGCCCCTCGCTCCCTCAGCCTTCCCGTCGCGACGTACGACACCTGGAGCCACCACTACGAGTTCAATGGCGTTGATGACGACGGCGACGGCGTGATTGACGAGGGCAGCAATGGCTTCGATGCGGATGGCGACGGGTGGCCGGAGTATTCCGGGGATATCGAGACCTCTGCTCCGTATCCCGTTCCGCTGCGAGGTATTGAAGTGCGGATTCGCTGCTATGAGCCGACGAGCAAGCAGATTCGGCAGATCACCATTCGTCACTCTTTTGTGAAATAATCGAGTGGGTGGCCCGGGAGCCGCCGTGAGAGGATCGACGCATGCAGTCAGCTGCCCCCTGCCGCCCTCCCCGCCAAGGACTCACCTTGGTGGAGTTGCTGACCGTGATCGCGATCATCGGGGTCTTGGTCGCCCTGCTGGCCCCGGCCACCGTTCGTGTCCTCGTCCGGGGCAGGCTGACGGAGTGCACCAACAACCAGTATCAGATCGCCTTTGCCCTGCTCCGCTATGACGAAACGAAGCGGCAGATTCCCGGCTGGCTCAATGACAATCCTGGCGGAGTGGTCGGTGCCTGTTCCTGGCCGGTGGAACTCCTGCCCTTTCTCGGCCGGAACGACATCTACGACATGTGGCCCTCGTTGCCCAATGACCCGACGATCAACATCTTCGTCTGCCCCTCGAGCCGGACACGGGAAAGCCCCGGCTATCCCGTCCTGCACTATGCCGGCAACATCGGCGCCAGCGGGCTTGTCGCCAATGACGGGGTCTTCCTTTTCCGGTATCAAGATTCGGTTTCCGCAGTCTCGCTTGACGACATTGCCGATGCCGACGGCGCCGCCGCCACGCTCGCCTTCTCCGAAAAGGGCAAGACTGGGCTGCCACCGCACTCCTGGGCCTACGCTCCAGCGACCTTACCGTCGGGAAGCTTGTTTGGATCGGGGCCGAGCATGCCACCCGTGTTCGGCGCGGCCACGCCACCAGGGCCACTGTTTCCAGTTCTCAACAGGGGTGACACGGCTCTCTTCGCGCCATCCAGCACCCATCCCGACGGAGTTGTCGTGGCGTTCTGCGACGGCCACACGGGATTTCTCAAGGATGACCTCCAGCCCTACGAGTACGGCCAACTGCTGACTCCCAAGAGTCGTTGGCAGGGCACCACCAACAAGACCAACTCCACGGCGATGCAGCCCTGGCTCCTCAAAAACGGGCTGCCATACCTGCTCGACGAAAGCATCCTCAAGAAGTGAGGCGACCCGGGGCCGGGAGCCGCACCCGGTGATGTCTGGCC
>CALGAS010000633.1 GCA_937959175.1 uncultured bacterium
CGCGAGCCGGGGGGACGGCGGGCCGTTGGGCGAGAGACGCCCCCGGAAGCCCGCACAACCGCCCACCACAAACCGGCCCAAAACGCTTTCCCAACCAAACACGCCGGAAACGTGAACCGCCGGACGGCGGGCCGTTGGGCGAGAGACGCCCCCGGAAGCCCGCACAATCGCCCACCACCAACCCGTCCAATCCGTAATCCGCAGCTGCCCACCGGCAATTTTCGAACTGCTAGGGCTGCTCGGCCTGCTCGGCCTGGCGGGCGAACTCGAGTTCGGCTTTCCACCGCTCGACGGATTCGGCCGCCTCAGCCTGACGGGCCCGGGCCGCCTCGGCCTCGGCCTCGGCTTCGGTCATCGCCTGGCGGGCGGCCGCGAGTTGGGATTCGGCCACTTGAATCGCCTCGGCCGCCTGGCCGACCTTCGCCGCCGCGGCCTGCTCGGCCGAGGCGACCTCGCCGAGGGCCTGCTCGGCCGCCGCGATCCGCTGCTCGAGCGGAGGAGGGTTGGTGTCGAGCCGGCCGGCCTCCGTGCCGTCGGCGGTGGTGAAGGCGACGAGTGAGCCGGCCCAGTCACCCGCGAAGAACCGCGTGCCGTCACTGGTGGCGGCGACCCGTGTGCCGATGTCCGCCAGCGGACCGAGTTCCCGCTCGAGCTTACCGTCGGCCTTCCAGAGCTTGGCCTTCTTGTCGCGGCCGGTTGTCAGCAGCCGGCCGTCGGGCAGCCAGGTGAGCCATGCGCCGCCGCCGCCGTGGGCATTCCAGGTCTTCAGCTGCTTGGCGTCCTTCACCTCCCAGAGCCTGACTGAGCCGTCCTCCGAAATGCTGGCCACCAGCTTCCCGTCGGGCCGCCAGGCGACGGCCGTAATCGCCGCCGAGTGTCCCTTGAAGGTGCCCGCCTCGCGGCAGCCGCGGGTCTCCCAGAGGAAGAGGTTGCCGGCCCGGTCGCCCGTCACCAGCCGTTTGCCATCCGGGGAGAACTCGAGGGCCGTCACCCAGTCGGTGTGCTTGCGGATCTCGTGGGCGACGCTGGCGTCGGCGGTTTCCAGCAGCCGGACAACCTTGGCGGGCCCGCCAAGCGCGACGTACCGCTGATCGGCCGAGATGTCGGCGGCGAGCACCTCGTCAAACTCCTCGCCCAGGGTTGCCACCCGCTTGGCCGTGGCGACATCCCAGACGGCCACCCGTCCGCTCTTGGCCGCCTCGCCACCGCCGGCCAGGAGGAGCTTCGCGTTGCGGGAGAATCGCACCACCCGGGCCACACCTTCCGGGAAGGGGAGCACGCCGAGTAGGTCGAGCGAGCCGGTGTGGTAGAGTAGGAGCTGGCGGCGGCCGCCGACCGCGAGCAGCTCGCCGTGGGGGGAGGCAGCCAGGGCGGTGATCGAGGTCGGCCGGCGGCCATGCGTGACCACGTCCTTGGAGAGCCGGGGCGGCATCACCGGCGGGCCCTCGGGCTTGGCAGTGACGACCGCCTCGAGGGGCACGGCACTCTTCTTGCGAGCGATCGGCTTGGCCCCGTCCCGCTCGATCGCCCCGCCGGCGATCCAGTCGCGGATCACCGCCAGGGCCGATTTCGAAAGCTTGTCGGACTCCGGCGGCATCACCGGTTCCGACTCATGCGTCACGAGCATCAGCAGGTAGGAGCCGTCGGGGTCGCCCGGGGCGATCACCTCGCCGGAGCTTCCCCCGGCCATCGCCTGGCCGTAGCTCGTCAGGTCGAGGCCCCCCTTCTTCTTGTCGGCGTTGTGGCAGGAGCAGCACTTCTCCCGGAAGACCGGCAGGACCTGGTCCTCGTAGGTGGGAGGCTTGTCGGCTGCGGCGACGGTGCCGGCGAGGAACGCCAACAGGGTGGCCGGGAGCGCGGGTGCGCGGGTTGGAAGGTCGTTGGTCCGCATGGTTCGATCGGTCAGTGGTTGAAGATGAACTCGGGGGCGTTGAGCAGCGCCCAGAAGATGTCTTCGAGGGCCTGCTTCTTGTCGACGGCGTCGAGCACCGTGACCAGCGTCTCGATCCGCTCTCGCTCAGTCGGCATCCGCCCGTAGCAGCGGATGAAGAGTTGGTCGATGATCTCGGCCGGCCGATGGCCCGCCTCGAGCAGCCGGCCGACGAGGTTGCCCTGCCGAATCCGCTCGTTGGCCGGGTCGCCGTTCAAGAGATGGAGGGCCTGCGAGAGGCTGGGGTCCATCGTGACGGCGCAGGTGCAGACGTCCTCGCGGGTCGTCCGGCCGAAGGTCGTCAGGAAATAGGTGGTCGTGCGGCCGTCGGCCACCTGCACGGCCCGGGCCCCCCGCGGCAGTCCGGGGAACTTGTTTTTGGTGTCGGTCACCTGGGCGAGCACGTCGAGGAGCACCTCGGCCCGTGGCCGGCGGACGGCGGCATGGGAGAAGTTGGTCTCGTCGAGCCGGTTGGAGGCGTTGGGCTCGCAGGACCGCTGGTAGGTCTGCGAGGTGCAGATGTCGCGGACGAGGCCGCGGAAGTCCCAGCCGGAGGCGACCAGCCGTCGACCGAGAGCGTCGAGAAGCGGGCCGTTGGCCGGCGGGTTGCTGACGCGGGCGTCGTCGGGCTCGTGGATGATGCCGCGGCCGAGGAAGTGGGCCCAGGTGAGGTTGGCGATGTGCCGGGGGAAGGCGGGGTTGTCGGGGGAGGTGATCCAGGCCGCCAGGGCTTCGCGGCGGGAGCGGCCCTTGAGGGAGGGCACCTCGCCGCCGAGATACTTCGGGGCGACGTTCTGCTTGGTGACCGGGTGCTGCATTTCGCGGGAGCCGGAATCGAAGACGATCGTCTCCCGGGGGTCGGCGGCCCGCTTGCGGCCGATCTGGGTGAAGAAGGCGGCGAAGCCGTAGTAGTCGTCCATCGTCCAGCGGTCGAAGGGATGGTTGTGGCACTGGGCGCACTGGATCCGCGTGCCGAGGAAGGCCTGGGCGACGTTCTCGGCGAGCTTGAGGGTGTCACGCTCGAGCTGGAAGTAGTTGGTGGGGGGATTGTCGAAGGTGCCGCCCGAGGCGGTCAGCAGATCGCGGACCATCGCGTCGATCGGCTGGTTGGCGGCGATCCGCCGGTCGAGCCACTGGTGGTAGAGGAGGGCCCCCTTGGGGCTGACGTCGTTGCCCTGGGAGCGAATCTGGAGGATCTCCGCCCACCGCATCACCCAGATCTCGGTGAACTCCTTGCGAGCGATCAACGCCTCGACCACCCGGGCCCGCTTCTCGGGAGCGGGATCGGCCAGGAAGGCCGCCCGCTCCTCGGGCGTCGGCAGGAGGCCGACCAGATCGAGGGTCACCCGCCGCAGGAAGGTCTCGTCGTCGCAGACCGGCGAGGGGGCGATTCGCAGGCTCGCCAGCTTGGCGGTGACCAGCTCGTCGATCTCCCGGGCTCCCTCGCTGGCTCCCGGCCGCGGCGGCTCTTCGGGATAGGCGAAGGAGAGACCCTCCGGAATCACGACCAGCGGCACGCCGACGGTGATCGTGTCGTAGCGGGCCATCACAAACGCCTCGCCCCGCACGCCGCTGGTGGTCAGCCCGGCGGGCGAGACCGCCACCGAGCGGTCGTTGTTGGAGGCATACCAGCAGAGGTCGGTGACATCCCGGTCGGTGCCGTCGGCGAAGCGGGCCACGGCGACCAACTGCTGGGGAGCCTTCTCCCCCTCGAGCAGCGACGTCGGTGGGTAGAGGTCGACCGCCAGCAGCTGCGGCACGCCGGCGGGATCCGGATCGTCCGGGGCTCCCGCCTCGATCCAGCGGCGGAGGGTGGCTGCCAACTCGCCGTCGGGCTCCATCCGCTTGCCGCCGGTGTGGGGCACCGCCCCGACCGACTTGAGAAACAGCAGGCTCTCCGCGGGGCTGGCCAGGTCGATCCGGCGGCCCGGAAACTCACGGGTGATCCGGTGGTAGTCGCCGGCCGGGTCGAAGCCGAACAGCGAGAGCCGGAAGCCGTCCTTGCCGCGGGCCGCCCCGTGGCAGCTGCCCATGTTGCAGCCGGCCCGGGCAAAGACCGGCATCACGTCGAGCCGGAAGGAGAGCGGGGCCGGGCTGCTGGCTGAGACGACCTTGAGTGGGATCTCGGCAGCGTGGCCGGCGAAGGCGACGCGGATCGCGGTCTCGCCGTCGGCAGTGGGGCGGAGCACGACCCCGCCGGCCGGCTTCTCGATTGCGGCGAGTTTCCCGTCGGCCAGGCTGATCTCGGCGGCGGCGGTCACGTCGCGGGTTCGGCCGTCGGCCGCCCGGGCCTGGACGACGATCCGCTGCCGGTCACGGGCCGAATCCAGCTGCACCACCGGCGGAAAGACCTCGATCCCAACCGGCTCGAAGTCAGCCGCGCGGGCGACTCCGGCCACCGCGAGCAGGACCGCGAGCGTGGCCAGGCCGGAGCTCCACGAGCTGGTCGGCCGGCGATGGCGCGTCGGTGCGCGATAGCGCATAGAAGCCCCCCGGCGCGAGCCGGGGGGACGGCGGGAGGTTGGGCGAGACCCGCTGCCGATTTTCGCCGCCACGTTCCCTACCAACCCGCCCAATGCGTTTTCCGTACCCATAGCCACCGGTACTCGCTGAGCCTCGCGCGGGCTTCGGGGCAGGCACCTCGCGAACCTATATTCCGCGCGGGTCCTCGAGTTGGAAAAGGGTACAGGCACCTCGCTTCGCTCGGAGCCAG
>CALGAS010000634.1 GCA_937959175.1 uncultured bacterium
GCCAGAAGCCCGTCCGGCGGCTGTGGCTCCAGTCGATGACCACGGCCGCGATCCGGCGGTCGTTTCAGGAACTGCGGCCCGCAGCGGCGGTACAGGGCCTGGCCGATGCCGCCGTCTGCCGGGCGCTCGCCGACTGGTGGCTGGGCATCAACATGACCAAGGCGCTCACCGGCATCATGAAGCGGGCGGGCCGCTACGACCTGACGCCAGCTGGGCGTGTGCAGACTCCCACGCTGATGATGGTCTGCGAGCGTGACCTCGAGATCGAGCGGTTTGTGCCCGAGCCGTACTGGATGCTGACGGGGTCGTTCACGCTGGCTGACGGCCGGGTGATCGAGGCGGGATGGACCGGCCGCGGGCAAGGCGGAGAAGACACCGGGCGGCGGATCGGGAGCCGCGAGCGTGCCGAAGCGATTGTAAGGAAGACGGCCGGCCAGCCGGCGACGGTCACGGCCAAGCAGCGGGTCCAGCTCAAGAAGCCGCCGCTGCTCTTCAAGCTCAACGACCTGCTCTCGGAGGCGAGCAGTCTGTATGGATTTCGGGCCGATCAGACACAGAGCATCGCCCAGTCGCTGTACGACAAGAAGCTGATCACGTATCCGCGGACCGAGTCACAGCATCTCCGGCCGGAGGACGATGTCGAGATGGTGCGGGAGCGGCTCGAGCAGATCGTCGCAGCGGTGCCGGCCCTTGCTGGCCCGGCCGCCGAGGCTCTGGCCCGGGGCGTCGATCCCGCCAACACGCGGGTGTTCGACAACTCCAAGGTGGGCGACCACTTCGCCATCGTCCCGGCCGAGCTCACGGATGCTGCGCCGAAGCTCAACGAGGCTGAGCAGAAGATCTACGACCTCATCCTGCGGCGATTCGTGGCGGCCTTCCTGCCGCCGTCGGAGACGGTCGTCCACACGCTCTCCTTCACCGCGGCAGGCGAGACGTTCGAGGCCTTGACGCGAACAATCCGTGTGCCGGGCTGGCGGGCGGTGGACGGCAAGGTTGCCGAAGCGCCGCCGACTGGTCCTGCGGAAGATGGCAACGGGCCGACGGTCGCGGAGACCGGCACGATCGAGATCGAGGAACGGATGACGGCTCCGCCGCGAGGGCATTTCACAGACGGCACGCTCGTGAAGGCGATGGAGACGGCCGGCAAACTCGTGGACGATGAAGAAGCCCAGGAGGCGATGCGGGGCTCGGGCCTGGGCACGGCAGCCACCCGCACCGGCGTGATCAAAAAGCTTTTGGACGACGGCTATCTTGAGCGGGAGGGCCGCGAACTGCGAGCCACGCCGAAGGCCAAGTCGCTCAAAAAGGTGCTTGAGCGGCTGCGGATCGAGGTGCTCACGAGCCCGGAGATGACGGGCAAGTGGGAAGCGCGGCTCGCCGAGATCGAAGCGGGCACGGGCGACGTGGAAATGTTCAAGGCCGACATCCGCTCGCTCACGACGCGGCTGGTCGAGCAGACCATCGCATCACCTGCCGATCTCGTGCTTCAGGAACTGCCGGATGTTCCTCTCCCCGGCACGGAGCAGCACTTCGTGGAACTGCTGCAGGACTACGTGACCGTGGACGGGGCCGTGCGGATTCCGAAGGTCCATCACGGGCGGCACCTGCTGCCCGGCGAACTCAAGAAGCTATTGGAAGACGGGGTCGTGGGGCCGCTCGACGGCTTTTACAGCTCGAGGACGCAGAAGACGTACCCGGCGTGTATTCGCTGGAATGCAGAGTCACGTCGCTGCGAGGTGTTCTTCGACGACGTCCGCGAGCGCTGGGAGCCGGCCGAGCATCCGCAGATCGGCGTGTGCCGGCACTGCGGGGGCAGCGTACATGAGCTGCCGTCTCGTTATGCGTGCGTCAACACGATGGGCGAAGAAACCCGCTGCGGCTTTCAGCTGAAGAAGTTGTGGTGTGATCGTGAGATCACCCGCGACGAGGCCGTGCAGTTGCTCGAGCACGGGCGTACCGAGGTACTCGAGGGCTTCCGCAGCCAGAAAGGCAAGCCCTTCAAGGCCCGGATCGTCATCAGCCCGGATGGCAAGCCAGCCTTCGAGTTCGCCAACTCCAAGAAGCCGGAGGGCTCTGGCAGCTCACGCTAGGAGACGTCCCAAAATGCAATCAAGGATTCCCGCCATGTCTTTTTTTCCATCGCCCGAACCGTTATCCGCAGTACCCGACCCGGCCCGCTACGAGCAGATGTTGCTACGAGCTGCGGGCAGGGGCATCGGCACCGACACCCCGCAGGGTTGGTCGATCGACGATGCAGCTGCATTCTGGTTGCCTGGCTGGCAGCCCCCTTCCCGTGAGCACGAGACACTTCCGGCTGATGGAATCATGGGGCTGGCGACGCGGGCATTCCTGTCGTTGTGTCGAGACCTGCCGCCGATCGGGCCGCTCTTCGCATCACTGAGCAAACTTCCCAGGTTCGTCAGGCCGCGTGAGTATTCGCCCTACGAGGGCGTCTCGCCCCACGGCTTTTGCTACGCAGCCCATCTGGCCTTCGCGCCGAATGGCCAAGCTATTCGCGAGCAACTTCACGATACGGGGTATCGGACGCTTGCCGAGACGCAGGCTGTCCGCTGTGACGAGCCTGCGTGCAAAGAGTCGGAGTCGATGCTTGGCAGGTGTATTCCGCAGGCCGCCTTCGACAATGCCCGTCGTTCAGGGCTACTACTTCCGACGCGGAAGCTCGATGCAAGTCCGCTGACGCTTCTGATCACGCGCTTGAGCAGCTGGCGAACCAGACGGCCCTACATCGCGGTTCGGCAGGCCACGACACACACGAAGTGCCTTTATGCCCCGTATTGGGTTTATGACGCCATCGCGAATCTGGCGAGGATTCTCCCCGCCTTGCTTACCGACCCCGATCGACAATCACTGATCCGCTTCACGGTTGCGAGAAGCCATGAGGAATGCATCGTGAATATCCGCAAGCCGCCCCGGGGAGTCCTGCACCTGCCCGATCCACAGACAGGCCGCCACACGCCCGTCACCAGGAATCGCCGGGCGA
>CALGAS010000635.1 GCA_937959175.1 uncultured bacterium
GATGGAGGCCTTCCACCAAAAACTCCGGCGACGGCAGGAACTCCTGCACCGGCACGCCGGCGGCACCCCGCTCGGCGAGGAACCGGCCCTCCATGTACCGCCAGCGGTCGGCGAGATATTGCTTTTCCGTCTCGCTGGCGATCCGCCGCATCATCTCGACGACGAGCCGAGGGTGCTCGCCGATCGCGGTCTCGCCGGAGAGCATGCAGGCGTCGGCCCCGTCGAGGATCGCGTTGGCGACGTCGGTCGCCTCGGCCCGCGTGGGCCGGCGGGCATGCTGCATGCTGTCGAGCATCTGCGTCGCCACGATGACCGGCTTCTGATACCGCTGGCAGGCCCGGATGATCCGCTTCTGCACCATCGGCATGCTGGCGACGTCGGTCTCGACTCCGAGATCGCCCCGGGCCACCATCACCGCATCGGCCGCGTCGACGATCGACTCGAGGTTGTCGATCGCCTCTCGCTTTTCGATCTTGGCGACCACGCGAGCCAGCGAGCCGCGAGTGCGGAGGAGCTCCTTGAGCAGTTTGACCTCGACCGCCGAACGCACGAACGAGAGGCTGACAAAGTCGACGCCGGCCCCCGCGGCCCATTCGGCGTGCTGCCAGTCGGCGGCGCTCATCGCCGCCACCGAGAGCCGAACACCCGGCAGATTGACACCCTGCCGGCTCCGGACGGTGCCGCCCTGGACGACCCGACAGCGGACATGATCGCCATTCCTCGCGATCACCGCGAGACTGATCGTGCCGTCGGCGAGCATCACGGCATCGCCGACCGAGAGTTCGTCGACGAGCGGCTCGTAGGTGACCGTCAGTTCGCCCGGCCCGCGAGCCGCGTCACCCCGGACGAACGTGACCTCCTCACCCTCGACCAAGTCGATGGCGCCGTCGGGAAGTTCTCCGAGGCGAATCTTCGGCCCGGCCAGGTCGGCCAGGACGCCGACGGGGCGGGCCAGGGCGTCGGAGACC
Source organism: uncultured bacterium (assembly GCA_937959175.1). Classification (GTDB taxonomy): domain Bacteria; phylum Planctomycetota; class Planctomycetia; order Pirellulales; family UBA1268; genus QWPN01. The sequence goes on from CALGAS010000635.1 coordinate 969, forward strand.
TGCCGGATCCGGGCCAGCGATTCGGCGTGCTCCTCGAGCGAGCCGTGGGCCATGTTGAGCCGAAACACGTCCACCCCCGCCTCGACGAGGCCTCGGATCGCCTCCTCCGATCGGGAAGCCGGGCCGAGGGTGGCGACGATCTTGGTGCGGACGATTTCAGGCGGTGTGGCGGCGGGCGATGGCATGGCGGGCTTCCCGGGGCGGCGGGGGTAGGGTGGGGGCCCAGAAGGTGCCGGATGGTACCATCCGGCCACCAGGTATGTGATCCTCCAGTTCTGTGATCCTTCAGGTGTGTGATGTGGCAGGGCAGGCGGGTGATCGTGGCGGGCGGCACGGCCGGATTCGGCCTGGTGCTCGGCCGTCATCTGGCCCGGGGCGGGGCCGCCTGCCTGCTGGTCGGCCGCTCCTCCGCCGGCGTCCGGGCGGCGCTGGAGCGGTGCGACCAGGACGAGGCCCTGGCGGCCGGCGTGCACGGCCTCGCGGCTGACCTCGAGCGGCCCGGCGAGGCCGACCGGATGGCGGCCGAGGCGATCCGGATTCTTGGCGGGATCGACGACGTCTTCTGCTGCGTCGGTCGATCGGGCAGGGCCGCGATCCTCGAGACCAGCCGGGACGTGCTGCAGGGCTATCTCGATGCCAACCTGCTGGCCCCGGCGAGCATCACCCGGGCGGTGGCCAACGAGGTCGCCACGGCGCGCGGCCACCTCGTCTACATCGGCAGCCTGGCCGGCAAGGTCGTGACGCCGTTCATGGGCCCCTACGCCGTCGGCAAGGCGGCGCTGGCGGCCTACGCCGATGCCGTCCGCATCGAACTCGCCCCCCGGGGCGCCCATGTGCTGCTCGTCTCGCCGGGCCCGATCGCCCGGACGGCCGACGACCCAGCCGCCGGTCGAGCCGCCGCCCGGTACGCGGCGGAGGCCGACGCCGCCGGGCTGCCGTCGGAGGCTCGGGCACCAGGCGGAACCAGCCGGCTCCGCCCCCTCGACCCCGAACGGCTCGCCGAGCAGATCCTGACGGCCTGCCGACGCCGGCAGCCGGAACTGGTCGTGCCGCGAAAGGTCGGCATCCTCGCCGGCCTGATCGAATGGTTTCCCGTCTGGGGCCGGTCGCTGCTGCCGTCGGGCTGAACGAACGGCTACCGGCCGAGTTCGCCGGCCCGCCTGGTGGCAGCGGCGACGGCATCCACAATCGCCTCGGGCACGCCCCGTTCGGTGAGCACCGCCAGGCCGGCGAGCGTGGTGCCCCCCGGGCTCGAGACACGCTCCCGGATCACCGCCGGCTCTTCACCAGTCTGCTCGAGCAGCGAGCCGGTGCCGGCGAGGGTCTGCACAGCGAGCGCCATCGCCAGCGGCCCGGGCAGGCCGGCCCGCTCGCCACCGGTCGCGAGGGCCTCGACGACGAGCGCCAGAAAGCCGGGGCCTGACCCGGAGAGGGCCGTGACCGCGTCCATCAGCGACTCGTCCGCGTCGTGGACATGGCCGACGGCAGCGAGCAGCTCGCGAACCCGCCCGACCAGATCCGGTGGCGTCGCCGGCGTGTGGCAGACGACCGACACGCCCTGGCCGACGAGGCAGGGCGTGTTGGGCATCACCCGGATGACGCTGGCCGTTCCGGCCATCTCGGCCAAGGTCGCCGTCGAGAGACCGGCCAGGATCGAGACGAGCGTTCGCCCTTCCATGCCGGCAGCGAAGCCCGCGCAGGCCTCGGCCGCCTGCTGCGGCTTGACTGCCAGCCAGACGAGCCTGGCCGCGGCGGCCGCGGCGGCGGCGGACCCAGCCAGCCGCAAGCCCGGGAGCCTGTGCGCTAGGGCCTCCCGAGCTGCCTCGGCCGGATCGTAGACGGTGATCTGATGCGGCTCGACCAGCCCGGCCCGGCAGAACCCCTCGGCCAGTGCCGACGCCATCCGGCCGCCTCCGATCATGGCGATCCCGCGATCGGGATCGGGCGGGGGGGCGGTCATGGGGCCGCCTCGCCCGGCATGCCGGGCTTTGGCAGGGCCGCCTCGATCGCATCGAGATCGAGGCTGGCCGCCCAGAGCTGGCTCGACGGCCGGCGGCCTCCGGAGTCGTCGCGGCTGGCGGTCCAGAGAAGGAGGCTGCCGTCGGGCGAAAAGACCGGCAGCACGTCCGCCCCGGGATGATCGGTGAGCCGGAGCGGTTCGCCGAACCGGAGAGTCTCGCCGTCAGCCTCGTAGCGGGCCAGCCAGAGGTCGTAGTTGGGCCGCTTGGTCGGGTCGGAGTGATCGGCGCCGGTCCAGATCAGCCAGGGCCTCGTGGGATGCCAGTACGGCGCCCAGCGGACTCCCCGGCCTGCCGTGATCGCCGTGTCGCCGGAGCCGTCGGCCCGCATCACGTGGATCTGAAGGAGATCCTCTTCGAGCCGGTCGGTGCGATAGGCGATCCATTCGCCGTCGGGCGAGAAGAAGGGGCCGCCGTCGTAGCCGGGCTCGTCGGTGAGCTGCTGGACGTTGTCGCCATCGGCATCCATCACGTAGATGTCTGGGTCGCCGTCGCGATCGCTGACGAACAGGATCGAACTGCCGTCCGGCGAAAAGGAACATTCGGCGTCGTACCCCTTAGCGTCGGTCAGCCGCACGAGGTCGGAGCCGTCGAGCCGCGCCGTGAACAGTTCCATGAAGGGATCGAAGTCCCACTTGTAGCGGCGGCGGCGGCCGGTCCGGGCATCCTCGGCGGCCTCCGCCCGGGCCGCGGCCTCGGTCGCGTCGAGGTTCGGATCGAGGTGGCTCGACGCGAACAGCAGCCGGCTGCCGTCAGGCGAGAACCAACTGCAGGTGGTCCGGCCACGGCCGGTACTCACCCGGCGGGGCGGCCGCAGGCCCGGCTCGGCTGGATCAAAGTCCTGCACGAAGATCTGATAGAAGGGATAGCCGGGCGGATACGCCTGGTAACAGATCCGGCGGCCATCGGGCGAGAAGTAGCCTTCCCCGGCCCGGGGCATGCCCTCGGTGACCTGCACGGCCGGGGCCATGAAGCGTCCCTCGAGCTCCGACTGGTCGGCGGCGGCCGCGGCTCCGACAAGGAACGGGGCGATGGTCAACACGACGAGTTTGCAGGTTTTGCTCATGCCCGACAGTATAGGCGAGTCATCCGCCGCGTCCCCCACCGAGCGACCTTCATGAAGATCTACACCAAGACTGGAGACCAGGGCCAAACCGGGCTCTTCGGAGGACCGCGGGTCAGCAAGGACCATGCCCGCATCGAAGCCTTCGGAACGGTCGACGAGCTCAACAGCCTTCTCGGCGCGATTCGCACCCAGCAGGAG
>CALGAS010000636.1 GCA_937959175.1 uncultured bacterium
GAACTTCCTCTACCCCTACCGGGCCGGCTTCTCAGGCACCGCGATTCAGACGCAGTTGGTCCTGGCGTTCTAGCTTCACGGCTTCGCGGCCATCCATGGCCCGCGAAGCCTTAGCGCGGCGGAGGGGCAGCCAAGGTGCCCCTCGCCGCGCGACGCCGGGCTTCCTGCCCGGCTGACCTCAACTGTCCCGCTACCCCGCGGCACGATAAAAGCGCCTCCGGCGCGAGCCGGTGGGACGGCGGGCCGTTGGGCGAAACCGGCCCCCGGAAGCCCGAACAACCCTTCACCACCAACACGCCCAGTCCGCCCGCCCAAATGAAAAAACCCTTGGGACTTGAACCGCCGGACGGCGGGCCGTTGGGCAAAACCGGCCCCCGGAAGCCCGAACAACCCTTCACCACCAACACGCCCAACCGGCGTTCACCCGCCAAAACGTGGAACTGCCGTCAGTTCGCAGGTAATTTTTAGGCACACGGCCAGCCGTCCTTCAGCTCTTCACCCGCGTCGGAACCTGCCCATGCCGTCGTTTGCTCGTCGATTCTCTGACGCGCCATTACGCCGCCGTCGGGCCCGCCTGCGTCATCCCCGGGCCGGCCGCGGTCTGGCCGGCGAGACGCTCGAGCCGAGGCTCCTGCTCGCGGCCGACTTGGCCGTCGCGATCACGAGCCCGCAGGACTGGTACTTCCCGACCGGCCAGGCAGCCTGGACGTTCACCGCCGAGAATCTCGGCGACCAGCCGGCGGTTGCCGCCGAACTCGCCGTGTCGCTGCCGGCGGCGATCACCGCGGCCACCTGGACGGCCGACTACGCCGGCGGTGCCGAAGGTCCGGCCTTCGGCTTCGACAAGCTCGACACCCCGCTGACGCTGCCCGCCGGTGCGACCGCGACGTTCACCCTCGCGGCGACGATCGCCGCCGATGCCGTCGGCGAGCTCGTCGTCTCGGCGACTGCGACCGCCGTCGCCGATGCCGACCCGACCAACGACACCGCCACCGCCACGCTCCAGGCCACGCCGCGAATCGCGACGGTCACCGAGGCGGCCGGGCCCGCCAGCAGCCCGCTGGTGCGGGTCATTGATCCAGTGACCGAAGGGATCCTCGTCGAGTTCGTGGCCTTTGAGCCAGGCTTCCGGGGTGGCGTGCAGACGGTGATCGGCGACCTCGACGGCGACGGCCTGCCCGAGATCGTGGCGGCCTCGGGGCCCGGCCGGCCGGGCGAGGTGCGGGTGTTCACGGCCGCGGGCGTCGAGCGGCCCGAGTATCGCAGGCAGCCCTTCGGCGGCGACTGGCGAGGGGGGCTGGTCCTGGCCCACGGCGACTTCGACGGCGATCACCGGACCGACATCGCCGTCGCCAAGGCGGTCGGCGACGGCGAGGTGCGGGTCTTTCTCACCGAGCCGGGCGGCGGGCCGATCGCGGCTGAGCCCTCGGCCGTCCTCCAGCCGATCGGTCCGCTCCACCTCGGCGGCGTGACGCTTGCGGCCGCTGATCTGGGCACCTACGTCGACGGTCAACTGACAGCCGCCGGGGTGCCCGACGGCCGGGCGGAACTGATCGTCGGCAGCGGGCCGACCGCTCGGGCGGCAGTGCAGATCTACGACCTCTCGACCGCCACGCCGACGCTCGTCAACACGATCGAGCCTTTCGGCCCCGGCTTCCTCGGCGGCGTCTCGGTGGGAGTCGCCCGCGTCAATGCCGACCCGATTCCCGAGATCATCGCGGCTGCCGGCCGGCGGGGCGACGGAACGGTGGAAATCTACGACGTCGCCGCGGGCGAGGGTGGCGAACAACTCGCCCGGCTCTCGGCGTTCGCCGGCCTCGGCCGCTCCTCGGCCCCGACGCAGGCGACCGCCGGCGATGTCGATGGCGACGGGATCGCCGAGGCCGTGCTCGTGACCCGCCGCGGCGATGGCGTGCGGCTGCTCGCCCTCGACGGTGAGGTCAGCCCGCCGCTGGCCGGCTCGGCCGGGCTGGCGCTCGCCGCGGCAACGCTGCCGTCGCGGCCCGCCGGCCTGCCGCTGGCCGGCGATCCAGCGTCGCGGTTTCTCACGATCTCGCCGGGCTTCACCACCGACTCGGGGCTCCAGATCCGCGATGCTGTCCTGGGCACCGGCTCGGAGCCCTCCGGAGAGACGGCCCGGGTGACCGTCGCCTACGAGGGGCGGCTGCTCGACGGCAGCGTCTTCGACTCGAGCGACGAGGCGTCGTTTGCCCTCAACGGCGTGATTGCCGGCTGGACCGAGGGCCTTGCGAGCATGCGGGTCGGCGGCCGCCGGCAGCTGATCATCCCGGCCAACCTCGCCTACGGCGACAATCCGCCACCGGGATCGATCATCCAGCCGGGCGACACCCTCGTCTTCGACGTCACGCTGCTGGCGACCACCTGAGTGACGGCGGCCAGTGTTGGTTGAACAGGTCGGCCTGCGTCTCCAACTCAGGCTGCCCGCCGCAATGCCCGCCGCTCCTCCGCGAGGGCGACAGCCAGGACCTCGGGGAGGAGATTCTCGTGGCAGCAGTTCAACACGCCGCCGAGAGGCCACTCGAGGGGCGATTGCGTCTTTCCACAGGCGCAGATTCTTTGCCGCGGCCGGGCCGGGAGGCCGTGGACCATGTGAAACGCCGGCACATCGCGGGTCACCACCGAGCCGGTGCCGACCAGGGCAAACGCGCCGACCGTCACGCCGCAGCGGACGATCACGCCCGCGCCGAGCGAGGCCCCGTCCTCGATGGTGGTCGGGACGACCTCCCACGAGCGAATCCCGACTCGGGGAACGACGTCGTTGGTGAAGATCGTGTGGGGGCCGATGAAGCAGCAGCGGCCGACAACGACACCGCGGTAGATGCTGACGCCGTTCTGAACCCTCGAGGCGTCACCGATCGGCACATCCGCATCGACGTAGACATCGCGGGCCAGCGAGACATCGCGGCCGATCGAGGCCCCGCTGCGAACGTGGCAGAAGTGCCAGACCTTCGCCCCGGAAGCGATCCTGCAGCCAGGATCGAGGATGGCCGTCTCATGGACGAATGCGTCCGGGGCGATCATGGGCGGAGTCCCGAGTGAAGCAGCCCTCCGGGGCACGGACGGCTGACGATCGCAGTCGGTGCGGATTCCGTGAGCCCTGCGGATCGTCCAGGAGGAGACTTCAAGAGCCTCTGTCCTGGGCGTACGGGGCACGTGCCCATGGGTGGGAAAGCCTCGCTCATGGCCGGAGGGTAGCAGTCCGTGGTCTCGCGGCTCCAGATCATTCATCCCGCGGACTGGCTGGCTTGAGGGGAAGGCCGCTATTCTCCCTGCTTTGCCGAAACACTCGAGGAAGAAGAGCCGCTCTGGCCGGGTGATGCTGATGAGTCCGGGATCCCAGCACGACCGCCCCCTGCAGCGCATGCTCCGCCGCGGCAGGAAATCGCTGGGCGACTTCCTGGGACCGATCTGGAGGAAAGCCCTTCGCCCGGTTCGCCGGCCGGCGATCTCCATCACTTTTCTCACCTACCGGCTGAGCAAAGGCTACGGCGTCGATGTGGTTGTCTCCGAGCAGCTCCAATACTTCCTGCACCGCGGCTACTCGATCCGGGTCATCGTGTTCGAGCAGTCTGAGTACTATGACCACCTTCGACGGAAGGACCGGCGATTGCAGGTGGTCAGGCTGAAGTCCTTCAAGGACGCGCTGTCGCTGCTTGAGCGATGGAGGTCCGATGTGGTGATCGCCCACACGCCGCCATTTTTTTCGCTGCTCCCGCAGCTCTCCTGGCCCGGCCTGCGGGTCTTTTACGACTACGGTGAGCCTCCGGCAGAACTCTTTCCGGATGCCGCCGAGCGAGAGCAGACGCGGGCGGAGAAGATTCGGGTGGCCCGGGAGTGCGACGTCGTCCTCTCCATTTCCGCGTTCATCGCGAGGGATTCCGGCATCCCTGGAACGGTGGTGAACTGGTTGGGGAATGACCACCTCCTGAAGGGAAGAAGCGACCTCCACGAAGCGGCCGGGCGATTCCGCCGGAAGCACGATCTGGAAGGCCAGTTTTTGGTGCTGAACGTGACCCGCTATTTCGAGGCCGAGAGACGGTACAAGGGGGTGGACTTTTTCGCGCAGGTTCAGCGGGCCTTCGGGCAGCGGTATCCCGAAGCCCGGGACGTGAGGTTCGTGCTGATCGGAAGGAGCACGCCTGAAGACCGGGCATGGGCGGCGTCGCAGGGGCTTGTTGCTTTTTCAGACTTCTCCGAGACGGAACTGATTGAAGCCTACCTGGATGCCGACGCTTACGTGAGCGGTTCGCAGTGGGAGGGTTACAACCTCGGCATCGGTCAGGCGATCTCCTTCGGCCTGTTCACCGCCGCATCAGATCGGGGAGCCCATCGCGAGTTTGGCATTCCCGTCAGCAACGATCCCGAGGCGTTGGCCAGCCAGATCCATCAGGCGTACTGCACGGTCATGGCCGCAGACGGGAGCGGCGGAGATCGCTGGATCAATCACCGCCTGGAGAGCCGGGTCTTTCCCTGGAAAGAGAACCTCGTCGCCCTGGAAAAAACCGTGCTGGAGAAGCTCCATCAGAAGGCCGCAGTCGGCCGGCAGGGCCCTGAGCGGCTCCGGAGCATCGAGGAGAAACTCAGGGAAAACGCCCGGCTGCGGCGGGTGAACCAGCGCGATCAGATGCCCGAGGTGAGCATTCTCATCCTCAATCGCGACAAGCTCGAGCTACTGGCCGCCTGCGTGGATTCCATCGAACGGCTCTGCGATGTCTCCTACGAGATTCTCATAGCCGACACCGGATCGCGGCGGGACGAGATGATCCGGTACTATGACAACTCCCCGCATGACGTGCTGTTCACGGGCTTCTACAATTTCAGCGTCTGCAACAACATGCTGGCGCGGAGGGCGCGGGGGAAGTATCTCCTGCTTTTGAACAACGACACCGAGTTGGTCAGGGCCGACTTTCGGCGGATCCTCGATTGTTTCGGTCAGCATCCCGACGTCGGTGCCGTTGGCGGCAATCTGCTGTATCCCGATGGCACCATTCAGCACGCGGGGATCCGGATCCGGCCCGAGCCGCCTTCCCGCGGCGTTCCCGAGCACGTCGACAAGCACACGCCGTTCACCGGTTATGCGGCCGCGGAAAAACTCCGCTCATGTGTCTCTGTGACCGGTGCGTGCCTCCTCACCCGCGCGAGTCTCTATCTCGATGCGCTCGGCGGGCTCGATCCCGCCTATCAGGAGGAAGCGCAGGATGTCGATTATTGCCTCCGGCTGAGAGCGCGGGGATTGCGGTCTGTGGTCCATCCCGATCTGGTTGCCATTCACCACGAAAATGCCAGCCGGACGGTTCGGGAATCGGCGCATGATCGTGAGCTTCTGCGTTCCCGATATGAGCAGGCCTTTGAAGATGACATCTACCGCTGGCAGGCGGAGCAGGGGCTGTAGCGGCGGGACGTCACGGGTTCGGGCCGGCGAGCCATGCGGCAGGCCCGGGCTGCTCCACGGGCGATTACTTTCGCAGTCCGAGCCGCAGGAGCAGCACGGGCCGAATCATCGACCACCAGCCGACAAAGGGCTTGATCTTGCTGGTGCGGCCCTTCTCGAGGTGGGCGTAGTCGATCGTGACGGGGACTTCCCGGATCCTGACGTCCTTCAGCTGTGAGACCCGATAATGAATGTAGTACTCGAGCTCGTAACGATTGAGCCACTCCTGGTCGAGGTCGGCCCCCGAGCGGTCGAGGATCTCGAGCGTGTAGGCCCTGAAGCCGCAGGTGATATCGCTGAACCAGCGGCCGATCCAGAGCGACGAGGCGAGTGAAAACACGGGGATGCTGAGCCGGCGAAACATCGGAAGGCCGGGATGGCCGCCGCCGGCGACGAACCGACTGCCGGTGGTGTAATCCGCCTCGCCAGCAGCGACCGGTGCGTAGACCTGGCGGAAATCCTCCGGTCGAATCTTCCCGTTCGACGACGAGATCAGCACCCACTGCAGGCCGCGTCGCCGGGCTTCATTGATGCCGGTGCGGATCGCGGCACCGATGCCGAGGTTTCGCGGGTGACGGATCAGTTCGAATCCGGCGGATTCAGCGATCTCGGGCGAGGCGTCGGTGGAGCCATCGTCGATGACGACAATCTGCTGCTTCGGAAAATAGTGATCGACCCGGTCAAGATACGCCCCGATTTCCTGTTCCTGATTGTAGTTTGCAACGATCAGCAGGCCGTCTCGCACGGCTGCGGCGTCGAAGGTTTTCGGGGCAGCATCGCTCATGGTGTCGATTCGTGCGAGGCAGACGATGATCAGTCTTCCGGTGTTTCCCAGAGGCGGTCTTTGACCAGGGCTCTGGCCGAGAGCCGCTCGATGTCGGTCGGGGAGAGAGAGACGTGGAGAATATCCGGCTGGGGGGACTCAAACATGGTCGGGGAGTCGGCGGGTCCACGACTGAAGATCACATGGGCGAAGCGGTTGTAGAGTCGGGCAGAAGTTCCCTCTGGATCGAGCGTTTGCCAAAAGGAGAGTTGCGGCACGAGGTGCATGCCGCCGAAGCCTGGAATCCCGATCAAGCGGAGGAAGTTGGCGGTCCGGAGATCGCCGTCGAGAAGCAAGACCGCCTCCTTTCCGGACGCAGTGAACTCAGCCTGCAGGTCACCGACGATCGGGAGTTCGAGGATCTTGCTGTGCGTGCAGCGGTCAATCGGGTTGAACGAGATGCTGCCTGCCGCCAGGATCACGAGCGTCGCTGCCTGACCCCAGCCAGGGTGGAACTGGAGCAGGCTGGCCACGCCTGCAATGAGGAGGCCACCGAGAATGACGACCTTGGTTGAGAGCCAGGGATAATCACCCCATGCCCCCACGGCAGCCAGCGCGACGATCCCAAGCATCGCCAGGCACCAGGCCGCGGTTGTTCGCCGATCGAGAAGAGCAGGACGAAACTGCACCCACCAAACAAGCCAGCAGGCATTCAAGAGCGTCCAGATACCGAGTGTGCGAGGGCCCGGCACCCGAGACCAGCCGGACAGTTTTGCCACCAGATGCGGAACCCCGACAAACGCGTAGATCGCCGTGATCGCGGTGAGCCCGCCAAGCAAAACTCCCAGGCTTTGTCCGCGCGGAGAAAGCCGGCGGCAGCAGCAGGCCACGAGCGGGACCGCGAGGAGTCCCACGAAAAAACTCGAGCCGGCTTCGCAGGCGTTGAGTTCGGGAAATCCCCGAAACCGTCGCAGCGGCAGAAAGCTCATCGTCAGCATGCGGCCGAAGCCGAGATCACCGCCCGTGCAGAAACGGCGGCCTGGGTATAGCGTGTCGAGAATCTTGTGCAACGCCGCCAGGTTTTCGGAAAAGTGGAGGCCGATCACGGCCGCTGCCAAGCCGACCACTCCGAGCACGCGGGCCACGGCCGGCAGCGGCCAGCGGCCCGAAGTCCGGCGATACTCAGAGCCTGACCAGAGGGCGGTGGCGGCGACAAAGGAAACAACCGGGACTTGAAAGGGCGGGTAGAGCATATTGAGTGCGAAGGCCACGATCACCCAGAACAGGAGGACGAGTTCCCAGATCCCGGCGTCTGGTCGTGACACCTGGCGATGGATGAGCACCGCCGCCAGCAGGCCGAAGCCTGTGATCGGCTCCGAGATGAATGACCAGGAGGCAAAGAAACTCGAGAGCAGCAGGCAGGCGGTGCCCCACAGCGCTCGGATGGCGGTCGCCCCCATCACGCTGCGAAAGAACGCATAGGCGGCCCCGAACAGCAGGAACACGCGGAACTGCCAATGCCAGGAGAGCCCGAAATCGGGGCTCGCGAAATACCCCCAGATGGTCGGCTTGAAGACAGCCTCCCAGGCCAGGACAGGCGCGGTCATGCCGAGCCGCATCTCATGGCCATCGGGATGAATCAGATGATTCGTGGCCGGATAGGCCGGGTCGGCATAGGTCTGCGAAATAATTGCCGGAAGCTGCGCCATCCAGTCATCGGAACGAATGGGCCGGGCATGGCCGACCAGCGGCCTGACTGAGGCTCCCTCGGGGAGCACATTGCCCCAGATCGCCAGTGAAAACCCATGCAACTGCAAGAGAAGAAAGACCACGAAGCAGGCAGCCGCAACGCCCGCGATCAGCCGGTCTCTGGTCGGTTCAGTCAGCGGCTGGCTGAAGGCCCGGAGCAAGCGGATGCCCCTGCGGAGCGGCCCACCGGCGGTCTGGCGGTCAGGCAGCATTCCGGATGCCAGCCGTCGAGGGCCTTGGTGAAACGACAAAACTGGCCGCCAGCGGTGAAAACAGCGGGTGATAGAAGGGGTCGTGGTCAAGCAGGGCACCCCAGCGTTCCCGCATGAAACGGACTTCCCGAAGAAACCTCGCCTGCTTTTCAGGCGTGTCGTCTTGGCCCCGTGATGCGGATTCGTGGTGGACGAGTTCCGCGAACGGCGTCCAGATGTTGCGGTAGCCGGCCTTTCGCACTCGGAGACAGAAGTCGACGTCGTTGAACGTGACGAAGAGCCGCTCGTCGAGCCCGCCGACTTCGTCGAACACCTCGCGGCGGACCATCAGGCAGGCACCCGTCACGGCCGAGAGTTCCTGGGCCAGGACGGCCCTGCTCTGATAGCCCGTGGACCCTCGCTCGAGCCGTGGGTGGGCGTGGCCGGCGATGCCCCCGATGCCCATGATCACCCCACCGTGCTGCAGCGTGCCGTCCGGGTACCAGAGCCTGGCCCCGACCGCGCCAACATCCGGACGAATCGCGTGGGAGGCGAGTTCCTCGAGCCAATCCGCCGTGGAGACTTCGACATCGTCGTTGAGAAGACACACAAGCGGGCCCTGGGTCAGGGCGACCGCCCGATTGTTGAGTCGTGAGTAGTTGAAGGGGGAGTCGTCGCGAAGGACGGTGACCAGGCGGTGGTCCGCCAGCGACCCGAGATAGGCAAGCGCGGCGTGATCCTGGCTGCCATTGTCGACGATCAGGATTTCATAGTTCGTGTAGGTCGTCTTGGAACAGATCGACTCGACTGCCCCCCGCAGGAGATCGGCATGGTCACGGGTGCAGATGATGATTGAAACAAGCGGCTGCTCAGCCGGCAGGGGGTGCCTGATGCGGTGGTGTTCCGGTGACTCCGGCGCCGGAACGACGGCCGCAGGATGGTTGATGCGACGCAGATGATCGGCCACGGCCAGGCGGCTCTTCTCGGTGAGGTCGGCGTCTGGATGACCGGGAACGCTCGGCCCGTTCGGGGCAAGCCGCCGGTGATAAAGAACCCGGGAAACATGCACGATCTGCCTGCGATCGACCCGGCTCACGACGCGGAGCGCGAGGTCATGATCATGCGCACCGTCGTATTGCGAACGAAATCCCCCGAGACCGGTCACCACGTCCCGCCGGTAGACGCCCAGTTGGGAGATCATATTTTGGGCGAGAAGGAGTTCGTGATTGAAATCACATTTCAGGTGGGGGGAAAAGCGCCGCCGCGAGTCATCGATGAGATCCTCGTCGGAATAGAGCAATGCGGCGTCTGGGTGGCGATTGATCGCCTCAGCCACCCAGTAGAGCGCATCGGGCGGGAGCAGGCATTGCTCGTCGAGGAACGCGACGTACTCGCCGCCGGCCATGCCGAGGGCGGTGTTCAAGGCGGCTGAGACGCCACCGCGAAACCTCCGAAACCCGAGCTGGATGCGGGCATCAGCGGCGGCCTGCCGTTCCAGAACCGCTTGCACGTCCGGGCAGTTCGAGGCGTCGTCGGCAATGCAGAGATCCCATCGTTCGTAGACCTGCTGACGGACGGAGAGGATGGTGTCTTCCAGCATCGCCGGGGGCGTGTTGATGACCGGCAAGGCCAGCGAGATCGACGGAAACGAGTGGAACCTGCGGGCCGCTTGTCGCAGCGAGGCCAAGTGCGACGGGGTCGGTGTGTCGTACCAGCGCACCCAGTCGGCATAGGGAATGCCATGTTTCCGATAACGCGACCGCAGACGATGTGCGGCAATGTTCACCAAGGGAAGATGCTCGGCGACATCACCAAGAATCGTACCGATGCGCATGGAGAACCCTTGTCGCTGAATCAGGACGCTCGGAGGGGCGGGGAAAGTAGCCAAAGCCAGTTACGCGAACCATCCCAGTTTGCCCCGCTCGTACGGCCGGTTCGCCGGCACAACGACCGGGTTTCAGCCGCGGGAGAACCTGCTGGCCAACAGCGAACGACACCACGGCACCGTGCCTGGATGCGGCGGCTGACCGAGGCTTACCAGGTCGCCTCGAGGCCGAGGTTGGCCCCGTGAAGGAAGACGCCGGCGCCGCCGTTCAGGCCGCTGCCGGCGGTCGGGGTGGCGGCGAAGTCGAACTGGTTGGGAGCCAGGGCGACGCCGGAGAGCCAGAGGAAGTTGTAGCCGGCCCGCACCCGCCAGGTGTCGCTGAGCTTGTAGGCGAGGTTGATCGTCAGGTCGCCGATGAAGCCGACGCCCCCCTCGCTCGCCGCGCGGGCCGGACGGACCGGCGGGTCGGGGGCGAAGATCGACTCGATCCCGCCGGCCGACTGCGACATCGCCGTGCCGGCCAGCGTTGCCTTGGCCCAGCCGTCGACCGCCCAACGTTCCCACTCCATCCGGCCACGGCCGCCGAGCTGGGCCCCGAAGAAGTTGGTCGAGCTGCGGACGTCGTAGACGCTCGGCCCCGGAAAGCTGCCCCCGGAGAGGGTCAGGCCCGCTGACTCGTCGAGGCCGGCCCAGCGGAAGCCGGCCAGCCAGTCGAGCGTGCCGCGGCGGTAGGTGTGACACCGCTCCCAGGGATAGGGCGAGGCCCGCGAGTGGCCGCGGGAGCGGGTCCGCCAGAGGAGGTTGGCCTCGGCGGTGTTGAGCGACGAGGCGTAGGTGGCCCGGGCGAGCGAGCGGCCGTTGAAGCCGTCGACCAACAGCGAGAGCGGATCGCCCCCGTTGATGTCGGCCGCTCCGCCCTGCTCGAGATCGGCGAACATGTTCCAGATCCCGAGGTAGCCGACCTCCCAGCCTCGGCCGCAGTCGTCGACCTGGCCGTGAAACAGCCGGATCCCCGGCTGGACCGCAAACTGCGGCTCGCCGCTGGTGATCAGGGCATCGGTGCCGATCGCCGCCAGGACCTGGTCGGTCGACTGGTTGTCCCGCTGCAGGAAGAGGACGTCGAAGAGCCAGTAGTCTTCGGCCGGGGAACTCGCCCGGGCCGGGGCCGTCAGGGCGGAGGCAGCCGAGATGGCCGCCATCAGCATCAGCAAAGCTCGTCGCAGGCGATTCGTCATTCCCCCACCCCTCGGCACGGCACGGCTCAATCCTCAGGAGAGGCAGGCCTCCCCCTGACGGAGAAATCGGCACCATCGGCAAACCGGTTGAACAATCGTTTCAGTCGCGGCAGCCGGCCCGGCAAGCTGGGCAAGCGGCCGGCGAG